>CAZLII010000113.1:0-9781 GCA_964559065.1 uncultured Nitrospirales bacterium
AATTTATGGCGCAAACCTGAGAAATGCCGCTACTCCCTCTCCCTCTGGGAGAGGGTTGGGGTGAGGGGGTGGCAGATCAACATAGACGGTCTTTCGGACACAAGGAATATTTTGGACAGCACTGAAAAACAACCATTGCGAGGAGGGAATCCATGCCCAAAAGCATTGCCATCGTGGGAGCGTCGGCCGACCGCCGCAAGTACGGCAACAAGGCCGTGCGCGCGTTCGCGCAGGGGGGCTGGACGGTGTATCCGGTCAATCCGCAGGAGGATGAAATCGAGGGGTTGAAATGCTATCACAGTCTGGCCGACCTGCCTGGACCGGTGGATCGCGTATCCTTGTACGTCCCCCCAGGGGCAGGAAAGAAACTCCTGCCGGAGATTGCGCGCATGCGGCCCGCCGAATTTTTCCTGAATCCGGGGTCCGAAGATGAGGAACTGATCGCACAGGCGAAAGAACTGGGGCTGTCGCCCATTCTGGCGTGCAGTGTGGTCAACATCGGCCTGCGACCGGAAATGTTCCCCGACGAGTGAGCATGGCCGGAGCGGTTCGCGCCGTTGCGCCTTGCGCACCGCGCAACGCAGCAGGGGTGACGCCCAGCGAATATTTTCGAGGTTCGGATGTATTCTCGACAGGGAAACGCCCGGCGCCGGATTGCGGCCAGAGGGAGGAGACAATAGCCATGGACGCTCGCGTCATTCATGAAGAACGGCAGAGTTTTGCCCCGTGGGTCTATCTTATCACCGTGGCATTGCTGGTCGGGGTGGCGGTGAACCTGTGGTTCGTCATGAACGCCACAGGGAATATGTGGCCGCTGCTTTATGCCGCGCTGGTCTCCATCGCGGTCATCCCCGTCCTGGTCAATCTGCTGCAACTGGTCATTCAAGTGTATCCGGACCATGTGTATACCCGGCTCGGAGCGATTGTGCCCATCTTCTGGACGCGCATCCCCATCGCCGATATCCAGGCGATCCGCATTGTGCAGTACCGCCCCCTGCGCGACGCGGGGGGATGGGGATTGCGATTCGGACGATTCGAAGGAAAATCCTGCCGTTTCTTCAATGCCCGCGGAGACCGTGGCGTCTTGATTGATACCGTGCACCGCCGCTACATCCTCGGTTCCCAGGAACCCGAACAACTCGCCGCCGCGCTTGAAGCGGCGCGCGCCCGCATTGGCTGACAGGGAAAGATGCAAAGTTCTGGAGTGCAGGCTTCATCCTGTCAAAGTTCTGGAATACAGGCTTCAGCCTGTCGGGAATGCAGGCGACACGCCTGCGCTACATTTGCCTGCATCAACCGCCAATTCGCGCAATCGCCGGTGTTTGCGTTATCCTGAAGACGGAACGCCGCATCGGCGGCAGGAACAGGAGCATTCAGGACATGAAAAGAACAACCATTCTCTGGTGCGCGTTGATTGCTGCGCTTTTCGTCGCGCAGACGGCGGGCGCCGCCGAAGAAAGCATGATCAAGGCGGCGGTGATCACCGCCGGACACGGTTACGACAAACCGGCCTTTGACGCGATGTTCGCCTCCTTCGCGGACATAGACAGCGTGATGCTGCATCAGCAGGACGACAGCGAGATTTTCGAGGACATCTCCGCGTGGCCCTATGATGTCATCGTGCTCTACAACATGACCCAGCGCATTTCCGAACAACGGCAAGAGAATCTTCTGGCCCTGCTGGACCGGGGCGTGGGGCTGGTGGCCCTGCATCACGCCGTGGCCGCGTTCAACGACTGGCCGGAATTCGCAGACATCATCGGCTGTCGCTACTTCCTCAAGGAAAAGGAGGTGGACGGCGTGCGCCACCCGAAATCGGGTTACCAGCACGATGTGGAGTTCGTTGTGCGCGTCGCCGACCCCAACCACCCCGTAACGCGTGGCGTCGAAGACTTCACCGTCGTGGACGAAACCTACAACGGCGCGATTTTTGACCCCGACGCGCATGTGCTGTTGACGACCGACCACCCCAAGAGCGACAAAATCGTCGGGCTGGCCAAGCAATACCGCAACGCGCGGGTCTGTTACCTGCAGCCCGGCCACGGCCCGGACATTTTCGCCGATCCGAATTACCGCCAACTCGTCACACAGGCAATCCGATGCGCCGCCGGCGCGACAGCGCAAGACGACGCGGGCCTGGTCTCGCTGTCGGATCTGAGCGCCTTTTGCGAGCCGCTGGGCGACTGGAAAATCGTCGGCAATGCGATCCTGGACCCGAATGATCCCAAGAAACTTGTGGGCGTGCCAGGCGCAGGCGTCGCGCTCAACGGCGATACCGGCCGGACCCGGCATCTTATCACCAAGGCGGAATACGGCGATGTCGAGGCGGAGATCGAATTCATGGTATCGCAGGGTTCCAACTCCGGCGTGTATTTCCAGGGCCGCTACGAAATACAGATTCTCGACAGTTGGGGCGTGGAAACCCCGCAGCACAGCGATTGCGGCGGCGTTTACCAGCGCTGGCGCGAAGACCCCGGCATCCCCGACGCCGAACGCGGTTTCGACGGACACCCGCCCCGCGTCAACGCCGCCCGGCCGCCCGGCGAATGGCAACGGTTTGAGGTGGTGTTTCGCGCGCCGCGCTTCGACGCCGACGGGAACAAGACCGCCAATGCCGCCTTCGTGCGCGTCGTGCACAACGGCGTCCTGATTCATGAAAACCAGGAATTGAGCGGTCCGACCCGCGCCGCCCTCTATAACGACGAGCAGCCGCTTGGACCGGTCATGTTCCAGGGAGACCACGGCCCCGTGGCCTTTCGCAATCTCCGGATTCGCCCGCCTGCCGTCCACCCCTGAACGCTTGCGGCGCGGTGCCGCCATTCACAGGCAATCCCGCCGTGAATGCCAATGACCTCCCCTCAGGCGGGAGAGGTTTTCTCCGGCGGCGCATTCTCAGCAGCGTCGGCGGGTTTTTTCGCTTCGGGCGCTGAAGTTTCCGCGGTCTTCACTGCGGCGTCGTCGGGTGATTTGCCGTCCTTTGGAGCACTCTTCGGCGCGTTGCCGCCGCCTTTTGGCGCGGACCTCGTGAAGAAGTTGAAGAGCAGGGGCAGCACGATGAGCGTGAGGGCGGCGGAGACGGCGATGCCGCCGATGGAGGCAACGCCGATGCTGCTGCGAACTTCGCTGCCGAGGCCGCGGCCCACGGCGAGCGGAAGCATGCCGAGGATGGCGGCGAGGGTGATCATGAGCACGGGCCGGAAACGTTCGGAGGCGGCGTGGAGCATGGCCTGGCGGCGCGAGTCGCCGGCCCTCATCCGCTCGTTCACAAGGTCCATGATAAGGATGGCGTTGTTGACGACAATGCCGATGAGCATGACGAAGCCAAGCAGGACGAACATGTTGATCGCTTCGCCGGCAAGCGCGAGCGCCCACAGGACGCCGACCAAAGCCAGGGGGATGGTGATGAGAATGATGAGGGGCCGGAGCCAGGATTCCAGAATGGCGGCCAGCACGAGGTAGGTCAGGATGATCGCCAGGAGGCCGGCTTCCAGGAAATCCTCGTTGGCTTCCGACATGAGTTCGTAGAGACCGACATAGCGGTACGAGTAACCGGGCGGCAACGGGATATGCGCGTCTATGAGGGCGCTGAGTTCCTGCACCGCCGTGCCCAGCGGCTTGCCGCTCTCCAACTCGGAAAAGAGACGGGCGACCCGCTGTTTGTCGTGCCGCATAATCTGAACCGGCGCGAGGCCCTCTTCAATATGGGCCACATTGCTAAGCACAATGGGGTGACCGGGGGCGCCGGGCAACAGAAACTCCCGAACCTGGCCCTTCCCCTCCTTCTCGTCCAACTTCACGCGGATGTCGTAGTTGCGCCCCTGTTCTTTATAAACGCCTGCGATTAGCCCTTCCAGGTTGGCGCGCAGCGCCATGCCCATGCCCACAACGGGAAAATTCATGTCGGCGAGAATGGCGCGGTCCGGGCGCACGCGCAATTCGGGTTTGCCTGCGCGCACGGTGGTGTCCATGTCCACCAGGCCGGGGACCTCGGAAGCGCGTTCCAGGGCATGTAGAATGAGCCGGTCCAGCGTGGCGTAGTCGTCGCCGGCGATTTCCAGTTGCAGGGGCAATTCCATGCCGCCGATGCCGGATGCGGCGGTCACCGTGACGATGCAATCGGAATGATCGCGCAGGCGGCGGCGGATTTCTTCCATCAATTCGTTGACCGTATCCGGGCGGTCCATCTTATCCACGAATCGGAGCAGGATTTGCGCCAGATAGACGCCTTCGCTCGCCTGTCCCATCATGCCCTGCACCTTGCCGATGGTCACGAAGGCATGCCTGAGTCCGGGGAGTTCCCCGACCATGCGCTGCACTTCGCGCACGCGGCCTTCCGTCGTCCGCAGATCGTAGTGGGTGGGGTATTCCAGTTTGATATAGATCTCGCCCCGGTCCGGATGCGGCATAAAATCGAAACCGATCCGCGGCGCCAGCGTCAGCGCATGCAGAAAAATGATCACGGTGAACGCCAGGGCAATCAGGGCAGGCGCTTTGTGGCGGGAGAAAAAGGCCAGGAAACGGAGATACGTGCCGGACACTGCGCCAAAACCCCTGTTCCAGACATTTTCGGCGCGCACGGAGAGGCTCTTGGCGCTGCGGTCCTTGCGCGATTTCAGTAGCACGGCCGCGAGAATGGGCGTGAGGGTAAAGGAGATGAACAGCGAAACGAGGGTCACAATCACCATCGTCAAGGCGAAGGGGCGGAAGATCACGCCAATCTGACTTGACATCGCTGCAATGGGAAACAACACCACGAGATTGGTGCCCGCACTGGCCAACACCGCCACGGCGATTTCGTTGGCCCCGTGGCGCGCGGCGCGCCAGGGGTTGGCGTCGCTGTCGAAGCCTTTGATGATGTTTTCCAGCACCACGATGGAGTTGGTCACCAGGATGCCGACGGAGAGTCCGATGGCTGTCAGCGTGACCAGATTCAGGGTGTAATCCAGGAATTGCATGAAGGACAGGCTGATCAGGATGGTCAGCGGCATGGTGATTGCCACGATGATGGTGGAGCGGATGCTGTGCAGGAAGATGAACAGCACCAGCGCCGTCAGCAGCACGCCCTGAAGGATGCTGGTCGTGGTGCTGTCCACGGTCGCCTCAATGAACGTGCCGTCGTCGGTAATCCAGGAAAGGCGCATGCCGCCCGGCAGCCGCCGGTTTAACTCTTCCACCGCCGCCCGGACGCGGTTCACCACCTCGACGGTGTTGGCCTCGGCTTTCTTTACCACGCGAATGCCGACGCAGGGGCGCCCGTCAATCTCGGCAATTTGCCGCTGCTCCTCCATCGCCATGACGACGCGTCCCACGTCCTTGACGTAACAACGCGCGCCGTCGCTGCCCGCAACCTCCATCAGGCTGATGGCTTCGACTTTGTCAAATTCCGCGTCAAACTTGACAGCGTATTCCGTGCCCTCCTCGCGGATGCGGCCGGAGGGTATCGTGCGGATGCCTTTCTGGATGGCCTCGACGACGGCCATGCTGGTCAGGCCGCGCGCGCCCAGCGCATCGCGGTCCAGCAGCACCTGCACCTCGCGCTTGGAACCGCCGATGAGTTGCAGGTCGGCCACGCCGGGAATCACGGAAAACAGGTCGCGCAGGTCGTTGTCGGCATAGTCGAAGAGTTCATCCAGCGGCACATCGCCGGAGAGCGCAAGGTCAATGACCGGTTTCGCATTGATGTCGTACTTCAGCACCTTCGGCTCTTCGGCGTCGGCGGGCAGATCGTTGACGATCATGTTCACCTGCTCGCGGACATCATTCGCGGCAACGTCAATGTCCACGTTCAGGTGGAATTCGAGCAGGATGAGATTCGCATTTTCCATGCACACCGACTTGATGTGCTTGATGCCGTCCACAGAGACCACGGCGTCTTCGATGCGCTTGGCGATGTCGGTTTCGATTTCCTCCGGCGTGGCGCCCGGATACACCGTGAGGATGGTGCAGTAGGGCGCATCCATCTTCGGCAGATACTCCACCCGCATGGTCCGGTAGGTGTTGACGCCGAGGATGATGAGGCCGATGATCAGGCAGCACATCGCCACGGGGCGGCGCACGGAGGCATTGGCCAGAAACATCAGGACGCCTCCTGTTGCACGGTGACCCGCATCCCGTCATTCAGTTGATACTGCCCCATCCTGACCACGCGCGCGCCTTCGGCGATGCCGTCGCCGCGCACTTCGGTCCAGCCGTCGGAACTAAGCCCGACTTCCACAGGGACCATCTTCACAAGGTCCCCGTCCAGCAGAAACACAACCTGCCGGTCGCCGCGCGTCAGGATGGATGCCGCCGGCGCGCTGAGCGCCCGACGCTGCTGGAGCACCACCTCGATCTGCGCCATCGCGCCGGGGGCCACGCCTTCGGGTGGCCCCTCAATGAGGCACTTGATCTGAAAAGCGCGCAGGGTCGGCTCGATGGTCGGGCTTTTGTAAGTGATAGTCTGCATGCCGAGGTCTATGCCGCTGACCCGGATGCGCGCCTTGCTTTGCCCCGGAATTACGGCAGGGTAATGCGCTGCGGGGAGAAACGCGGAAACTTCGAGCGGGTCCAGGCCGGCAATTCGCACCACCGGCTTGCCCGTGTCTCCCATTTCGCCGGGTTCGCGGAAGCGGTGGCTGATCCGCCCGCTGATGGGCGCATAGACCAGCGAATCGCTGAGGTTCTTCTCCGCGATCTGCAGCGCCAGTTCAGCCTGGCGCACCCGCTCGGCGGCGTGCTCCACCGTCGTTTTGGCGTGCTTGAGTCCGGCGGCCGTCTGCTTGTATCGCGATTCCTGCCGCTCGAAGACATCCAGCGTCACCGCGTTTTGTTCATATAGCCGCTTGAAACGGTGGTAATCAATCTCCGCCTTGTCGAAATCCGCTTGCATCCGATCCAGGTTCGCTTCGGCCTCACGCACGCCAAGCCGGGCGACCGCCAGGTCCTGCCTGCTGATCTCGACTGCCTTGCCCACTTTCAGCGAGTCGCTCTGGAACAACGGCGTCTTGTTCACCTCCACCTCATCGCCCAGGTCCACATAGATTTTATCAAGGACGCCGGGGATGCGCGGATGCACCAGCGCGCTGTCCTTTGATTCCACATTGCCCTGCACAGTAAGGCGTTCTTCCAGGTCGCGCAGCGCGATCGGGCCGGGCACCACCGCCGGTCGAAAGGCCGCCGCGTCATCCTCTTGCGTATCTGGTCGCGACGCGTCGCCGGAGCATCCCAACAAAACACTCCCGGTCAGAACCATCATCAAGACGCAGATGGAACCGTCCCAGGCGCGCGCGGCGCGCGGGGATTGTCCCGCTGCTTTCTCCGAGTGCATGCGGATCACATTCATATTCCTGGCACCTCTTTATTCCATGTGCTGCGCCGGGGCTGACGCCTCCAGCGAATCGGCCGCCGCTTCTTCATATTCTTTGTTGGTAATGGGCCGTCCGAGCAGTTCCAGCAGGGTCGCAATGCGGACCTGCTCGCTGAAGGCCGTCTGTGTCACGCGCATCTGTGCGATATCGCATCTCGCCGCCGCTTCAAGGCGGTCTGAGGCGTTCACCAGCCCCTCCCGCCATTGCGCCTCAATCTCGACGCGCCGCGCGGATTCCACCTCATGCGCCTTGCGCGCGAGCGCCAACTCGTCGCGGGCGTTCTGCAGGTTCAGCCAGGCGCGCAGCACGCCCGACATGATTGCGAAGCACGCCTCTTCGCGCTGCACATAGGCCGCCTCGCGCGCCTGCCGAGCAATCTGGTATTCGCGCACGTTTTCCAGGCCTTTGAAAACCGTCATAATGCCCGCCACGCCCAGCATGGTGGCATCGGGGTAGCGGGTGAAACTGTTGGAGGTGTGCGACTGGTTCAGGATGCCGACGAGTTTGGGCAGGAATTCCGCAATGGCCAGCCGCACCCGGTTTTTCTGGATGGTCACGTTTCGGTCGGCAATGATGAGCCTGGGATTCCGAAGCAACGCTTCAAAGATGAGGTCTTCCAGCGCCTCATCGGGCGCTTCCAACGGCGTGTCGGCGATCAGCACCGTCTCCGCCACCGGTGACAGCCCCATCGCGGCGAGCAGGTCCGCCCCCGCCTGACGCCGCGCCCGCCGGGTCTTCTCCAATTCCGTGCGCCGCAACAGCGCCAATGCCGACGCCTGCTCCGCCTGCCACGCCGTTACCAGCCCTTCATCAAAGAAAAGCCGCACCTCGCGTTCCAGGGTCTCGGCGGCGGCGACCTGGCTTTCCAGCGCCGGGAGGGCGGCATCCAGCGCAACGCACTGGAAATACAGCGCCGTCGTCATCAGCACGATCTGCCGGCGCGTGTGCTCCGTCACCAGCGCGCCGATTTCCTCGCCGCGCCGCCGCATCGCATACAGATACCAGGCCGCGGGCACGAAGATCGGCATCTGCACGCTCAATTCCGCATTGAGCATGTCCTGGTCGTGCATGGGCACGCTCAGCAGCCCCATCATCTGGCTCTGCGGCTGCCGGTCCCAAGTCACATACTTCACGTCCAGTTGCACCTGGGGCAGAAAATTGGCGAAGGCCGCCTTCCGCTCCAGCCTGGCGATGCGCTGCCGAATCTCGGCGGTCTTGATAGTCAGGTTGTTGCGCAACGCCGCGTCCACGCAGCCTTCCAAATCCAGCGCGATGCCATCGGCAAGCATCGCCTCCGTGCGCGCGTTGACCTCTTCCTGAAACGCGGTCGCCTGTTCCGCTCGAATGCGTTCCCACTTGCCTGTCGCGCAGCCGGAGACCCATAATACCGTCGGCAACATCAGCGCCGCCGCGCATTTCCAAACACTCCGTCGCATACTTCTGTCCTCAATGCTCGGCGAGGGGGGGAAGCCCCATCGCCGCGATCATCATCCGGGAAACATGGTTCGCCGCCGACTCCAGAAATTCCTGGGCATAACGATGGACGTTCAAAACCATCAAAATGACAGACTCCGCGAACACATAGAACCCGATCTGGCCGATCAATGAAAACGCCCACAGGCGCGCCGCATCCGCCGTTAACGACGGGTTGATGCGCTGAAACACCCGCACCAAAGCCTCGTGCTCCGGAAACATCAACTGCTTCACCACGGTCTCCAGCGACGGCGTGGGGTCCAACATGCTGCGAATCATCAGCCGTCCATACCATTGGGGGCGCGCCGGTGAGAAATATGACGTGAACCGCTCCCGCACCAGATCGCGCAACAGCGCCGCCTTGCGCTCCGGCGTCGTGAAATGCGTCTCATCCTTCAGGGCGCGGCGCGCCCCGTGGCATTCGCATTCCTGGATCACATGCCGGAGCACCTCCGTGTACAGATTCTCCTTGCTGCCAAAGTGATAGTTAACCGCCGCAATGTTTGCCCCCACTTTCTCCGCAATCGCCCGCACACTTGTCCCGTCCAGCCCCGTCTCGGCGAACAATTCCCCCGCCGCCAGAATCAGGGCCAGTTTCGTGCCCGCCATTTCCTGTGTCATGCGCCCGTTCCCTTCGTGTGCTTTCAGCCCGAAAAGCATCCACCTGCATTGTTTGCGCCCAAATCCGCCGGGCTATGCCGCAATTTTCCCTCCATTTTAACTCAAATGTTTGTTTAAGTCAAACGTTTGAATCAACGCCCTTGCGACCTGCTCTTTTTCCCATCCCAAGAAAAGCACTTTCGACGTGCACATACACTCGAATGCAGCGGCGCAGTTCGGCGCGCCGGGAATGTCACCCCGACGGTACTGCGAGCGGTGTGGCGCGCAGCCTGCTGCTGCTAAGAAAGTGCGCCATGTTTTGGCAGATTCAAGTGGATTGCAATGGCTCCTGGTCTCCACCC
>CAZLII010000114.1:0-9780 GCA_964559065.1 uncultured Nitrospirales bacterium
TTGATGCCATCTAACATCTTGTTGTCAATAAGCTTCAATGTTTCGCAAATGCCTCCCCCACCCCTCCGCTTGACATTTCCCGGGCTTCCGTATATACTCATACCAAGTATAGGTATAGGAGCCTCGGAAAACATGAGTACGCCGCACCCGGATACGAAACGCATTCTTGACCGCATCAGCCGCATTGAGGGACAGGTGCGCGGCCTGCGCAAGATGGTGGAGGAACAGCGTGGCTGCCCCGAAGTGATCAAGCAGGTCGCCGCCACGGCGGGCGCGTTGCGTTCACTCGGCATGGTGATTCTGGAACATCACCTGCACGACTGCGTGGAAAGCGCCGCCGCCGGCCGTATCAGCCGGAATGAATTGATCAAACGCCTGGTGGAGTTGTTCAACCGCGTGGGCGCGTGACGTTCTTCGCACCGTGTGGCGCGGCCCGGAGACCGGCAACAACGTGATGAATTTCTCAACGCAAAGACGCGAAGGCGCAAAGGAAAGTTTCCAGGCTATTGCATGCACGGGGATGCCGCCGTTGCCCGAACGTACACCGAAAGTGGCCATGGAAAAAGAGAACTGCACAGAAGAAAAAATGCGTCAGCGTGCATGCGTTTTTGCGTTTTTTGTTTTTCCCTTTGCGCCTTTACGTTAATGGCCAACAGGAATTGTGCAGAGAAACACGACATTTCCAGTCAATATAAGAGGATGTTTCCAAGGAGAGAACGGAACATGTCAAAGCGCGTGGTGATTGTGGGCGGGGTGGCCGGGGGCATGAGTTGCGCGGCGCGGCTGAAGCGCCTCGACGAATGCCTGGAGGTGACGGTTTTCGAGCGGGGCGGCGACGTATCGTTCGCGAATTGCGGCATGCCGTATTACATCGGCGGGGTGATTCCGGACCGCGCGATGCTGCATGTGCAGACGGACGAGGGGCTGCGTCGGCGCTACGCGATTGATGTGCGCACGCGGCACGAGGTGATCGGCATTGACCGCGCAGGAAAGTGCGTGATCGTGAAAGACCTGGCGGGCGGCGAAACCTTCACGCAACCCTATGACGCGCTGGTGCTGGCGACGGGCGCGTCGCCGGTGCGTCCGCCGATTCCCGGCGCGGACGGCTCCAACGTTTTTATATTGAACAATCTGGCCGACATGGACGCCATCGCGGCGGCGGCGGGCGCATCGCGCCGGGCCTGCGTGATTGGCGCGGGATTCATCGGCCTGGAACTGGCGGAGAACCTGCGGCATCGCGGTCTGAAGGTCACCGTGGTGGAGATGCTCAAGCACGTGCTGCCGCGCATGGACGCGGAAATGGCGCGGCCCGTGGCGCAGGAACTGCGCGTGAACGGGGTCGAACTGCGCCTGGGAGAAACCGTCACCGCCATCGAAGATGCCCACGTTGTCCTGAAAAGCGGCGAGCGGATTGAATGCGACATGGTCTGCCTGTGCGCGGGCGTGCGCCCGAATTCCGCGCTGGCGCGCGAGGCGGGGCTGACGGTGGACGAACGCGGCTACATCCACGTGGATGAGCGGCTCCGCACCAGTGACCCGGCCATCTACGCCATCGGCGACGTGGTCGCGGCCGCCGATCTTGTGACCGGAGCGCCGACGCCCATGCCGCTGGCGGGGCCGGCAAACCGGCAGGGGCGCATCGCGGCGGACAATATCGCCGGACGTGTCTCAGCCTATCGCGGCGCACAGGGCACGTCCATCATCAAAGTCTTCAACCTTGCCGCCGCGCATTTTGGCATGACCGAGGCGCAGGCGCGCGCCGCGGGCCTGGATTATCGCCGCGCCTATCTGCATCCCCCCCAGCATCCGCGCTATTACCCCGACGCCGCGCCCATCGGCGTGAAACTCATCTTCGACACGCAGCGCCGGATTCTCGGCGCGCAGGTTGTCGGACCCGAAGGCGTGGACTCCCTGATCAACGTGTTGGCGACGGCGCAGCGCGCAGGGCAGACCGTCGAGGATTTGGAGCACCTGGAACTGGCCTATTCGCCGCAGTGGGGCGGCGCGAAGCATCCGGTGAACATGATTGGCTTCGTCGCAAGCAACATCTTGCGCGGCGACGTGGAGATGGTGGAGCCGGACGCCGCGCACGCCGACATTTTCTGGCTGGATGTGCGCGAGCCAGAAGAAACCGAAGCGGGTATCATCCCCGGCGCGACGATTATCCCGCTCGATGCGCTCCGCGCGCGCTGCGCGGAAGTCCCCAAAGACCGCACCATCGGCGTCTATTGCGCAATTGGACTGCGCGGTTACATCGCATATCGCTTTCTTAAGCAACAGGGTTTCAACGTATTGAACCTGAACGGCGGTTTCCGGTCCTGGTGCTGGGCGGGCAACGTTGCCGCCGGTACAACATCCCCGGCGGCCAATTGCCTCTGCGACAGCGCACAGAGCGAGGAAGCGCCCAAGAGCGTCACCCTGAACGCGCCCGAAAAGTCCGCCTGAAGCGGCGCGCCACCTCCGTTGTGGCCGGTCTCCTGACCGCGCCACAGGAAACGACCGAAGGTCTCCATCTGTTGTGGCCGGTCTCCAGACCGCGCCACAGGAAACGACCGAAGGTCTCCAATCAGGGGATCGGCACAGGGCCGAAAACCGGCAGCGCCATCTTGGCGGCATCTACGACGTTGCAATAGGGGTCCAGACCGCGGCCGTACCAGAGGTGCGGATTCTCCGGTAACTTGTTCACCCAAAGCACCACCACCTCGGGGTCTTCCGGGGCGATTTCCTGCTTGTAGATGCAGGGGAACTCCGGCCCGTCCGGTCCTGCGCTGATGGAGAAGCCGGAGATCCGTCCGGCCGCCTGCAGGCCGCCGTTGATTCCCGAACAGCGCACCCGCACCTGCATGCCGTATCGCGTCTCGGCGCGCTCAATTACCTCCACGCGCGGACCGGCAAGAACACGCCCGCCAAAGAGGTCGCGTTCCGCCAGGTTGGCGAGGCGATAGCCCAGCGTCTTCAGTCCCGGCGTGCCGACGTGAATGAGGTCGTCCAGCGCCAAGTCAATGGACGCGACCACGCCGGCGCGGTCCATTTCCGATTCGGCGGCGAGTTGGTCGGCCTGCACCTTGTTCCAGTCGTCGGCGGGCCTGCCCTCAACCACAAAGCGCCCGATCTGCACATAATAGAACGGCATTTCCGGCGCGTTGAAATCGCGGCGCATCGCGGCGACCAGCGCCTTGAATTTTTCCTTGAAGACCGGCTGCGCGTCGGCATTGGCGTCGGATTCGCCCTGGTACCACAACACGCCGCGCACCACGCCGCCCGCCGCCTGCACCTGCTTGTACATGGACCCGTAGAGCGACTCGCCGCCCTGGTCGCGCAGCGCCGGGTCCCATTGCGCCATGGAAGTGCCGCCATGCGCCGAGGCGATCAGCCCGATAGGCCGCCCCGTGCGCCGCGCCATCTCCTTGGCGAAGGAGATGCCCAGTCCCGCGCCCTTAGGTCCGTCGCGCCAGCCGCTAATGGCTTTCTCACGCTCCTCATCGTTCTGCGCCTTGCAGTGCACGGGGTCCGGCGACTCGCCTAAGATGTGCAGGGGTTCTTCCGCGCGCCGCCATTCGTGGCTCATGGAGAAGACATGCACCTGCGGATGCGGTTCTTCAACATCGAAGCGGTTTCCTACGCCCTGCATGTTCGACTGGCCCGCCAACACCCACAAATCTCCCGCGAGCACTTCGAGCACCGACGCCGTTTCCAGTGTTTCGCCCGCGGCGTCCACCACGCGCACGTCCACCCGATACGGCCCGCCCGCCGGAACCCCCGGCAACACGCCCGCCCACTGCCCGTCCGCCGCCTCGCCGACCGGCGTCCAGTCCATCACGATCTTCTGCATGCCCGCGATACGCGCTTCCACGCGCCCCGCGCCGTCCGCCGCGCCCTTGAACGCAATCGCCGCCGTGCCATCCGCGCCGCAGGGAAGCACCTGGTATGGGACCACGCCTTCCTGAATCGTCAACGCGCCTGCGGACACCGCCGCGCCCACGGCGCACAGCGCCGCCATGATCGCCGTCAGTCCAATGAATCGTCGCATAATAATGCACCCTCCCGGTAATGGTTTGTTGGAACGGCACATATTCTGTGCCTTCGGGGGCGGCGCGGTCAAGCCATCCAGGCAATCTTGTTGCACCAGATTGCCGCGTCGGGCTTGCGCCCTCCTGCAATGACGATAGCCGAGTGGCGTGCGGGGGGATGTTGTTTTGGAGACCTTCGGTCGGGGCTGTGGCTCGGTCAGGAGACCGGCCACAACAAGCCCCCCTTCCCGACTATCAAAATGTTCCGCGACAGCGAATTCCTTCTTTCTTGTCCTTGCCGTCCTTGCCGTCCTTGCCGTCCTTGCTGTCCTTGTTGTCCCTGATGTCCTTCCCGTCCCTTGCCCCGAAGGCACTCAGAAGAACAACCGGCGAAGCCCGGCGAAATAACCTGCGGCGGCGCACGCGATGCCGTAGAAGAGCATGAAAATCAGCCACCCGATGGTGATCCGGTTTCGCCGAAAGAAGGAGCGGGTGCGCAGACAGATTTGCCGCATGGGGTTTGGGCTGATGCACGCCACCACGACGGTGATGTTGTCTTTGCCGCCGTTTTCATTGGCGAGGCGGACCAGCCGCTGCGCGATGTCGGCGGCGGTGCCGTCTTTGCGGAATTCGGCCTTGATTTCCGAGTCGGAGATCATATTGACGAGGCCGTCGGTGCACAGCAACAGCATGTCGCCGGGCACGATGTGCCACCGGTAGGTGTCCACGGTGATGTCGGGATGGGTGCCGACGCATCGGGTGACGATGTTCTTGCGGCGGTCGGTTTCGGCCTCGGCCTTGGACATCAACCCCATCTTGACCTGCTCATCCACCCAGGAATGGTCCTCGGTGCGGGCGATGATTTCGCCGTCGCGGATGTGGTAGCAGCGCGAGTCGCCGATGTTGGCGACATAGACCTTTCTGGGTTCGATCTGGGCGGCGAGCACGGTGGTGCCCATGGGGCGCTTGCCCTGCACGAGGTCTTTGTTGGTCTGGAAGATACTGTCGTTGGCCTTGGCGAATGCGGCGCGCATGAGCGGCAGCGGCCCTTCGTCGCGTTCGTCAATCTCATCGTGGATGGTGGGCGCGGGCGGCGGGTCTTCCTTCAGAATATCGCGGACAATGGACACCGCCAATTTGCTGGCGATGTCGCCGCCGATATGGCCGCCGAGTCCGTCGGCCACTACCAGCAAGGCGCCTTCCTTGAACAACTTCAGCCCCGGCGTGTCTTCTCGATACACGCCATAGTAATCTTCGTTCTTGGTCTTACGCCTTCCCGTATCCGTCTGCGCTGCAATATCGAGCCGCATGTATAGTCCCCGCAACCAGTCATCGCTTCCATAGGGTAGCAGAACATCGGGGCTTTCGGCAAGCCCTGCGACATTTTTTTTGCATTCGCACAAACACGCCCCAGAGGGGTGCAGGACATTCGCCGGTGGTTGGGCGAAGCAATACCGCCGGCAGACCTCATCATCCGGTGCGGCCGGTCACAACAAAATCCACCGCGGATTCCTATTTTAAGTGCAACGGGGGTCTTTTTTTGCTACACTCTCGCGCTATGGCCACCACAACAGACAAGCCGGTCATCGTGCAGTCGGACCGGTCCATTCTGCTGGAAACGGACAACCCGGCGTTTGAAGACGCGCGGGATTGTCTCGCATCGTTTGCGGAACTGCTGAAATCCCCCGAACACATCCACACCTACCGCGTCACGCCGCTGTCGCTGTGGAATGCGGCGGCGGCGGGCGAGACGGCGGAGCAGATTCTGGACGGGCTGGCGCGTTTCAGCCGCTACGAAATTCCGCAGAACGTCATCGCGGACATCCGGGAAAACATCGCGCGCTATGGGCGGCTCAAACTGTACAAGGAACCCGACGGGCGGCTGGTCATCGAATCGGATGACACGCTGCTGATTACGGAATTGCTGAACCAGCGTGCGCTCCAGCCGTTCTTTTCCGGGTCGCCCGACATGCGGCGCATCTACGTCAAGCCCGGCGACCGCGGGAATGTGAAGTGCGCGCTGATCAAACTCGGTTTTCCGGTGGAGGATTTGGCGGGTTACGTCGAGGGCGGGCCGCTGTCGCTGCAACTCCGGGAGGAAAGCCTGGCGCGCAAGCCCTTTGCGCTGCGCAAATACCAGACCGAGGCGATGGGCGCATTTCACGCGGGCGGCACGAACCGGGGCGGCAGCGGCGTGATCGTACTGCCCTGCGGCGCGGGCAAAACCATCGTGGCCATCGGCGTGATCGACCTGCTTCAGACACAGACGCTGGTGCTCACGACCAACACGGTGGCGCTGCGCCAGTGGAAGGATGAACTGCTCGACAAGACCTCCCTGACCGACGACCAGATCGGCGAATACAGCGGCGACTCCAAGGAAATCCGGCCCGTCACCATCGCCACCTACCAGGTGCTCACCTACCGCAAAGCGAAGGACAGCCCATTCATCCATTTCAGCCTCTTTGACGAGGGGCAATGGGGGCTGATCATCTATGACGAGGTGCATCTGCTTCCCGCGCCGGTCTTCCGCGCCACCGCGTCGTTGCAGGCGCGCCGCCGCCTCGGCCTCACCGCCACCCTGGTGCGCGAAGACGGGCGGGAGGAGGATGTATTCAGCCTGATTGGCCCGAAGAAGTACGACGTGCCCTGGAAGGTGCTGGAAAAGCAGGGCTGGATTGCGCAGGCGGCGTGCACGGAGGTCCGCGTGCGCATGCCGGATGAGGAACGCTACCGCTACGCGATTTCCGACAAGCGCGGCAAGTTCCGCATCGCCTCCACCAACCCGCTCAAGGACCGCCTCTGCGAAATGCTGATCGAGCGGCACAGGGAGGACAACGTGCTGGTCATCGGCCAGTTCCTCGATCAACTCAAGGTCTTGTCGAAACGCTTCGGCGCGCCCATCATCACCGGCCGCACACCGACCCGCGAACGCCAGCGCCTCTACGCCGACTTCCGCGCGGGCAAGGAAAAACTCCTCATCGTCTCGAAGGTCGCGAATTTTGCCATTGACCTGCCCGATGCCAACGTGGCCATCCAGGTCTCCGGCACCTTCGGGTCGCGCCAGGAGGAGGCGCAGCGGCTCGGCCGCATTCTCCGCCCCAAGAAGGACTCCAACACCATCGCCCAGTTCTACTCGTTGGTCTCGCGCGAAACTTGCGACCAGGACTTCAGCGTGAAGCGCCAACTCTTCCTGACGGAACAGGGCTACCGTTACGAGATCATCACGGAGGAGGAAATGCAGGCGCGCCTGGACGCATAAGGCGCGGCGCGCTGTTTCAGGCGGAAGCCGCGACGCACGATTCGCCGGGGCATGGATTCACTTCCACGGTGACATGGGCCAGGTGTGGAATCTTCGCCAGAAGGTCCTTGTAATGCGCGGGGGGCTGGGGGTGATGGGTGACCAGCGCGATGCTGGCGGCCAGATGCTGCGGACCCACCTGCCACACATGCAGATCGGCCACCCGGTTGTCGGCGTCGCCCTCGATGGCGCGCGCGATGGCGGTCTTCGTCGCCGCATCCGCGGAGCCGTCCAGCAGCATCCACCCGGTGTCCCGAATCAGGCCATAGGCCCACCACGTGATGAGCGCCGCGCCGACCAGCCCCATGATCGGGTCCATCCAAACCCAGCCCAGCAGTTTTCCCGTCGTGAGGGCGAGAATGGCCAGCACCGACGTCAGCGCATCGGCAATCACGTGCACATAGGCGGCGCGCAGGTTCTGATCATGGTGATGCGAACCTTCCGCGCGTCCCTCGTGGTAGTGTCCGTGAAGCACCAGCGCGCAGGCGACGTTCACCGCCAATCCCAGCAGGGCCACGAAGATGGCCTCGTTGAAGCGGATTTCGCGGGGATCGAACACGCGCGTGACCGACTCCGTCACCATGACCAGCGCCACCACCGCCAGCGCGACGGCGCTGGCAAAACCGCCCAGCGCCCCGACCTTCCCGGTGCCGAAACTGAAGCGCGGGTTGTCCGCGTGGGTGCGGGCGAAGCGATACGCAAAGACCGCAATGCCGAAGGCCGCCACGTGCGTGGCCATGTGCCAGCCGTCGGCCAGCAGCGCCATGGACGCGAAGGAAATCCCCGCGATGATTTCGATCACCATCATCCCCGCAGTGATTCCCATGACTATCCACGTGCTTTTCTCCGCGCGGACGGGATGTTCCGCAAACGCGTGCGAATGCTTCCAAAGATGCAGGGTGTGCGCATGCATGGTTTGTCTCCTCAGTACAACCGAACACAATAAAGGCAACAAAAGGCGTAGCATAGGCGTCCCGCCCGTGCTCTGCAAAGATCATGGACAAGATGGCCATCTCACAATGCCGCATTAAACGTAAACTTATTTGTGTTCGGTTGTACTCAGATACTGTTCATCATAAGATACAGCGCCCCAAACACAAAAATTCCGCATATGTGAAGGTGAGAATGAGCGTGAAATTTGGGAACGAGGGGGAAAAAAGACCGGTTGGCCTTCCGGGGCGCGCGCGCATACAATGGCGGCATGGAAATCACGCTGAAAGGAACCGTTCGCTACGACGGCGGCGGATTCGCCGGCTGGCAGGCGCAACCCAATGCACGCACCGTCCAGGGCGAAATCGAGGCCGCGCTTGCGCGCATCGCGGCGCGGCCCGTGCGCATCCAGGGGGCGGGCCGCACCGACGCCGGCGTGCATGCGCTGGGCCAGGTCTTCTCCGTCCGGTGGCCGAGCGCCATGCCGCCGGAGCGACTGCGCCATGCCCTCTCGCAACTGCTCGCCCCGGAAATCCGCATTACCGAACTGGCCCCCGCCCCGGACGATTTCAACGCCCGCTTTCACGCGCGCTCCAAGCGTTATGCCTACAGCCTCGACCTCGGCAGGGAGCCGGACCCCTTATTGGCGCGCTATGCGTGGCATATCCCCCACCGCGTGGACCTGGATTGCCTGCGCCGACTCCTGGAAAAAATCCCCGGATGCCGCGATTTCGCGGGGTTCCAGAGCGCCGGCGCGCAAATGGAGAACACTATCCGGACCATCCACGAGGCCACGTTGCATCCGGGCGCCCTCATCGGCCCGCGCGACGCCGCCGACGCCTGGCGCATCGAATTCCACGGCGACGGGTTTCTCTACAAAATGGTGCGCAACCTTGCCGGCACCCTCGTCGAAATCGCCCGCGGCCGCTTCCCCGAAGCCTTCCTTGACGAATGCCTCGCCGCGCCCGGCCCTTTCAAGGGCCACTGCGCCCCCGCCCACGGCCTCGCCCTCATGCGCGTGTATTACGATTGCACCCAAAAATAGGGCAATACCTTTTTTTGGGGAATAATAAACTGATCCTAATAATGGTTACTGTCCCTATTTTTCCGGCCCTTTCAAGGGCCACTGCGCCCCCGCCCACGGCCTCGCCCTCATGCGCGTGTATTACGATTGCACCCAAAAATAGGGCAATACCTTTTTTTGGGGAATAATAAACTGATCCTAATAATGGTTACTGTCCCCATTTTTGAGTTTCGGCCTCAAAAATAGGCAAAAATGGCAAAAATAGGGACAGTAACCCTTTTTTGCAAACAAGAGCCGATTCATGGTGAAAAATAGGGACAGTAACCATTTTTTGCAAACAAGAGCCGATTCATGGTAGCCTTGATTCATGGCCAGACGAGCACGCAGTGTGATACCTGGGGTGGCGCATCATGTGACGCAGCGGGGGAATAACCGGCAGGATGTTTTCTTCGTGGAGGCGGACTACCGGGTCTATCTTTCGTATCTGAAAGAGAGTGCGGAACGCTATGGGCTGGCGG
>CAZLII010000115.1:0-9757 GCA_964559065.1 uncultured Nitrospirales bacterium
CCCAGCCAAAGCGCCGAACAGACGGCGCACTCCAAATAGTTGAAGCCCCCGCGCGAACCGTATGATACAACTTTCGCGAAACACGGCTGACATATCAGAAGTCATATTTGGCGCGACTGCCAAGAAGGTGCCTTCCCCTTTCTTTTGCGAATCGCCGCCGAAGGAGGTGTGAGCGTCTCAATGACGGGTGAAAGGGGCGGTGCAACATCAGACTCTCCTTTTGCGCCATACGGCTAAAATGCTACCACCATCCCTCTAATATATTTGCATTGTCCGTGCTTTTTCCGGCGTTTGCTGCAGATGGCTAAAGCGGTGCTGGTATTCATATATTTCGGATTTTGTTCAGGTCGCGTCGAAAGTTTTCCTTGACTTCGCGTATCGTACTGGTGTACAAGCATTAAGGATAAAAAGGGACAGTGTGTGGGTGAGCGAAAGCGCCCATGATGTCCAAGCGCTTCGCAGTCAATGTGGTCAGAGCATGCCGTCAAACGCCCGCCGCGCGCTTGGCGATGCAAGGGGAGCGCTCGTGGGCGGGCAAGAGCGTTTTTTGCGTGGAAAAGATGCTATGATTAGAATATTGTGTGGCGAGGGGTGATCACGCGCCTCGCCGGAAAGAGTGTATCGGTATTTGTTCAGGGACAGATGGATTGTTCGGGCGCCAGGGCCGAGGGCCGTGTCTGTTGAGGGAAAGGTGTTTGCACGCATGCGTAGAAAGGCAGAAAGTCAACAGCGGCGCATGGTGAAGCCGTGCGCGCGCGTGATTGCGGCATTGATGGGGTTGGCGCTGCTTTGCGGCGGGCCGGGGCCGGCCTGGGGCGAGGACCGGCTGCCGCCGGGAACCCGCACGGAACTGAGCGGGATTCCGTGGGACCCCGCTTCGCTCACCGGCGACGACGCCAAGATTATTTACGGCGAGGACGACCGGATTGACGTGTATCAGGAGACCGACCCCCGGCGGCTGCTCTGGGCCGCAGCGACCTGCGCGCTGGTGTTTGAAGATGACCTCACCCGAAACGCCGACGGCACATACACGCTTTCGCTTTACGAATACGACTATTTTGGCTTTCCCGCCTGTCCGGAAGAGCCTTTTGCCAATCAGCCGACGGCGGCGTTCTGCAGCGGTTTCATGGTGGGGCCGGACCTTATCGCGACGGCCGGCCACTGCTATGACACCAGCGATTTGGAAAGCGCCCGATTTCTGTTCGGCTTTGCCATGCTCAGTGAAACCATCCCCGTCGCGGTCTTTACCGAGGACCAGATATACAAAGGGGTGGAAGTGGTCGCGCATGCGCTGTACGGTGATTTTGATTATGCGATCATCCGTGTGGACCGCCCGATTGTCGCCCCCAAGGCAACGCCCTTCCAAATCCGCCGCGAAGGGGTGATCGAAATTGGCGAGCAGGTCGGCATCATCGGCCACCCTAGCGGCCTGCCGATGAAAATCGCTTTCGGCGAGAACACTACGGTTCGAGACAACGCACCCGAAGTGTACTTTACTGCAAATGTTGACGGCTACAAAGGCAATTCGGGATCTCCAGTCATTAACGCGAATACAGGGGCGGCGGAAGGTATTCTCGTGCGTGGACCGGCACTGGGATTTATCCTGCAAGGGAATTGCTTTGTTTCGCTGACCGTACCGGACGATGATGCGCCGATGTATGTTGAATCAGTCAAGACAACCATTTTTGAGGAATACGTTTCCGATGTCGCGTTTGCCCAGCGCAATTATGCGTTCCGTGCGACGCCGACGCGCGATGCGCTTGGCCGTCCGGTGATCGCGGTTTCGTGGAATATCCCGGAGACGGTGGATTACAACCGCGCGGTGTTGTTGCGCGCATTCAACGATTTTGCGACGGAGCCGGGCGAAGGCGTCACGCTCCTGAGCGGCAAAGAGACGAAGTATCTGGACACGAATGTGCAGGAGGAGGTGGAGTATTTCTACACCCTGATGGTCTATGAACCGACGGGGGACTTGACGCGGGAAATCGTCACGGCGGACTTTGCGCGCGCCACGGCGGGGGCCGAGGCGTCCAACCCCATTTCGGAAGCCTTTGCAGCGGAATTCGGCGAGCCGATAGACCTTTCCTTCTCGCAGTTGCTGTTCAGTCCGGTGAATCCGCCGCGCGCCGCGCCGGGCCGTGACGCACGTGGCGGCGACATCGGCGACTATGAGGTAAGTATCCTCCGGAATGTATATGGTCTGCCCGTGGCGCGCACCGATGCGCGCGGCGGGGCGTGGCAGATCACCGTCGAAGACGATGAGAGTTTCGCGCTGTTTCTGGGGTCCAACATGTTCCCGTTCTTCGGCACGCATTATTCCCAATTGACCATCGGCGCCAACGGATACGTCGCTTTTAACTATTACCCCTACAATGATCCCTTGAACTGGCCGTTCCTTACGCTGGACCCGGAAGCCGCGCTCGACAATCATTTCGCGGTGCCGCGCATTTCGTTTCTGTTTGCGGACCTCGCGCCCAACGTCAGCGGCGTTTTGTGGAGCCGCATCCTGCCGGACCGCGCCGTCATTACCTATGAAAATGTGCCGGAATACCCCTACGATTCCTCGCCCTTCGGCCAACTCAACTACAACACCGCGCAGGTGGAGTTGTTTTTCAGCGGACACATCCGTATTACCTATCAGGAGGTCGGCGCGCGCAGGGCGGTGGTCGGCCTTTCCGACGGCAAGGGCCGGGTGCTGGATGCGGCGACCCTGTTCGCCGGGCTGGAACCCACGCCGGTCATGTCCGACCTCACGGCCAGTCCCGCGCAGCCGCAACGGTTGACCTTCGACTGGAACACCTCGGCGGCGCGGACCCAGGCCGTCTATGCCGGGGATTTCATCCGCTTCACGGCGCGGGCGTTGCCGCCCGCCAGCGCACCGGGCATACCGCTCTTGACGGCGGAATGGACCGGTCCGGGGGCGGTTCCGTTCGCGGACAACAACAACGGCACGGGTACGTTCACCTGGCAGACCACCATCAACGACGACGGCATCTACACGGTGCGCGTGCATGCCGTGCTTGGCGCGGCGCGCGCGTATCAGGATGTCCGACTGGTCGTGGGCCGGGCCTTCCCGCCGCCGGAGGCGCTGAACCTGGGCATTTCCTCCGACACGCCGTTTGAGGACCCGACGGAAGACCGGATCGTGCCGGTGGGGCGTCCGCTCATCGCCCTCTATGACTACTATCATCCGTGGGCTTTTGAAAATCCTTCGACGTTTGGCGAAGGACCAACGATTATCTATTGGTATCGCAATGGCCAGATGGTGCCGGGGCTGACCAACCAGCGGCAGGTGCCGCCCATCGCCACGCGCACCCCCAATGACCAGTGGTGGTTCTGGATTCTGCCGGTCACCGCCAGTTACTGGGGCGGCTACGAAGTGATGTCGCCGATTATCACCATTGCAGGCCAGCCGGAAATCCAGCAGGTCGAACCGTCCGAAGGCCCCTTGGCCGGTGGCCAGACGGTGCGTATCAGAGGGCTTCGCCTGAACGGCGTCCTGTCCGTCAAATTCGGCGGCGTGGCCGTGGCCGGGCTGCGGGCCATCAACGCCAATGAACTTGAGGTGACCACGCCCCCGCGCCAAATCCCCGGACCGGTCGAAGTATTGGTGGAAACGGTGGCGGGCATCGGCCGCAAGTCGAGCGCATACACCTATCTTGCGGACGAGGAAACGCCGCCCGTACCCGATAAGCGCTGGGCCGTCCTGGGATGCGGCGCAAGCGCCGCCGGTCCCAGCAGCGTCGTCTCGGACCTTCTGGTGCTGGGCGCGGTCGCGGCGCTGTTGTGCGCGGCGGTCCGCCGCCGCAAAAACGCGCCGCTTGGCTAGCCGCGGGTTTTGCGGCCTTTCAGCCCCTTCGAACACGAAGTCGCATGCATGCAAAGTCTGGAAGCCGCATGTGCAGCCTTCGATCGCGCCTGGCCTTCGCTCAGGACTTGTCCGCGGCCCTGGCCGCGTTGGCCTCGTCCATCATGCGGGTGAAACGCTCGAAGAGGTAGCGGCTGTCATGCGGGCCGGGAGAGGCCTCCGGGTGGTACTGCACGCTGAAGATGGGTAGTTCGATGTGCTCCATGCCCGAACAGGTGCGGTCATTGAGATGGGTGTGGCTGATGCGGACCTTTGAGGGGTCCAGGGTGTCGGGGTCCACGGCGAAGCCGTGGTTCTGCGCGGTGATTTCCACGCGGCCCGCCGCGTTCTGCAGCACCGGCTGGTTGCCGCCGCGGTGGCCGAACTTCAGTTTGTAGGTCGCGCCGCCGAGGGCGTGGCCGAGAATCTGGTGGCCGAGGCATATCCCGAAGATGGGGATGCGGCGCGCGATGAGTTCCCGCACCACGGGGTAGATGTACGGCAGCGCGGCCGGGTCGCCCGGACCGTTCGACAGGAACACGCCGTCGGGCCGGTGCGCCAGCACCTCCTCCGGCCCCGCTGTGGCCGGCAGCACCGTCACCGCGCAGCCCGCCGCGCGCAGCAGCCGCAGGATGTTCCATTTAATCCCATAGTCCATCGCCACCACGCGGTATTTGACTTCTTCCGGCGGTTCCCACTCGTAGGGGGCGTCCACCGAGACATCCTTGACGTAATCGCTGCCCGCCATATCCTGCGCGGCGCGCGCCTTGGCGACCAGCGATTCCGGATTCAGATCCGTCGTGCTGATGATCGCCTTCTGATTGCCCTTGGTGCGGAGGATGCGCGTGATCTTCCGCGTATCCACCCCGTCAATCGCGACAACGCCGTGCCTGCGCAGGTATTCCGGGAGCGACATCGCGGCGCGCCAGTTGCTCGGTTCGAAACAGCACTCCCGCATCACGAAGCCGCTGACGAAGGGCCGCCGCGATTCCACGTCCTCATCGTTGCAGCCGTAATTGCCGATTTGCGTGCAGGTCATCGTGACGATTTGCCCGGCATACGAGGGGTCCGTCAGGATTTCCTGGTATCCGGTCATGCTGGTGTTGAAGACCAGTTCGCCGGCGGACTCGCCTGCCGCGCCCACCGCCCGTCCTTCAAATATCGTGCCGTCTTCCAGCGCCAATATGGCTTTCATGATACATGCCGCCCTTCACAGTTCTTCATGGAGGCGTCTGAGTACAACCCAACACAAGAAGTTTACGTTTTATGCGGGATCGTAGCATGGCCGTCTCGGCCATGGTGTCTGCTGACCACGGGCGGGCCGCCCGTGCTACGCCATTTGTTACCTTTATTGTGCTGGGTTTTACTGAGTATAGCAAAATGCCGCCCCGCGTTTCTTGTTAACGATGCCCCCCGTTTGACGCAGGTCCCGTATTTTCATGGATGTTCAACATATGCTATGATCTTTTTGAGAATCTATTATCAATTTGTCGTGCTGGCGGGGTGTCGGGGCAGGCGCGGCGTCCCGCCGCCATTCAAAGGGATGCGTATGGTAACGGTGGAATCATGCCGTCGGCGGCTGGGGCCTGGCGTGGTGTTCTATTGCGAGCACCTGCATGTGCCGGAAGGGACGCACATGGCGCTGTGGGGGCCGAGCGGCTGCGGCAAGAGCACATTGCTGAACCTGGTTTCCGGACTGTTGCGTCCGGATTCCGGGCGGATCATCGTGGATGGGGTGGAACTGCAAAAATGCAGCGAGGGGGAATTGGACCATTTTCGCGGGGAGCGGCTGGGCTTTATTTTCCAGACCTTTAACCTGCTCGCGCCGTTTACGGCGCTGCAGAACGTGATGCTGGGGATGCGCTTCAGCGATACAATACCGTCTTCGGAGTGGAAATCGCGGGCGACGGCGCTGCTGGAGCGGGTCGGCCTGGGGCGGCGGCTGCATGCCAAGCCGAACACGCTGAGCGTGGGCGAACAGCAACGGGTGGCCATCGCGCGGGCGCTGGCGAACAAGCAGAAATTGATCGTGGCGGACGAACCGACCGGCAGCCTGGACCCAAAAACATCGGCGGGAGTCATGGATTTGCTGTTGGAACTCTGCCGGGAACGGCAGGTGACGATGCTGCTGGTGACGCATGAACGCGAGATCGCGGACCGCTTGCCCGCGCGCTTCGACTGCTCCCATCTCGTGCAGGAGGATGCGTCATGAGCCTCTGGCACATCGCCTGGAGTTATCTCTGGAACCGGAAACTGACGACCTGCCTCACGATCCTTTCCGTGGCGCTGGCGGTGGGCTTGATATCGGCGGTGCTGACGCTGCGCGAGGAAACGCGCAAACGCTTCGAGGAAGAGGGGCAGGCGTTCGACATCGTGGTGGGGGCCAAGGGCAGCCCCCTGCAACTGGTCCTGAGCAGCGTCTATTTCATGGACACGCCGACCGGAAACATCCCCATCGAGGAATATGAGGCCATCCGGAGCGACACGGAATACGTGCGGGCGGCCTTTCCCATCGGCATGGGCGACAGTTACCGGGGCTTCCGGCTGGTGGGCACGACGGAAGACTTGTTTGCACACACCTGGATCAGCCCGCTGAGCGGGGAAGAACGCGCGCCGTTTCAATTGGAAGACGGGCGGATTTTCGAGCGGGAGATGGAGGCGGTGCTGGGCGCGCTCGCGGCGCGCCAGACGGGGCTGCGCGTAGGCGACACATTCATCAGCACGCACGGCTTCATGGAATTGCCTGAATTCGTCGGCGGGCATGACCACGACGACCATCCCTACCGCGTGGTCGGCATTTTGCGCCCCTCCAATTCGCCGTATGACCGGGCGATTTTCTGCAGCCTCGAGTCGGTGTGGGCGGCGCACGCGCATGACCATGATCATGACCAGCATCACGCAGACCATGACCACGACCATGCGCACGCGCATGACGAGGATTGCGAACACGACGACCACGAACATGACCACGCGCCCTCCAGCCAGGCGGCGGGCGCGGCGGATGACGATGTTGATTTGACGTATGAGGAATGGGGCCGGGACCCCGCATCCATGGTGACGGCGGTGCTGGTGCAGTTGCACAGCCCGGCGCTGCGCTTCCAATACGAGCAGATGATTCGGGAGTCCACATCGGTCATGGCGGCAATCCCGATCAACGAGATCGCGAAACTCTACGATCAGTTGCTGGGCACGGCCAAACTGGTCATGTTGGCCGTGGGGTACCTCGTCGTGGTAATATCTGCATTGTCAATACTGATTGGGCTGTATTTATCCATCCTGCAGCGCAAACGCGATTTGGCCATCATGCGCGCGTTGGGCGCGTCGGCCTACGAGGTATTCGGCGCGGTGATCATCGAGGCGTTCTGGGTGACGCTGCTCGGCATCGCCTGCGGCTGGGTGCTCGGATCGGCCGTGTCCCACGCGTTGGGACAATACCTGGCGTGGCGCTTCGGGTTGGTCATTGCGGCGTTCAACGTCACGCAGGAAGAATGGGTCGCCTTTGCGGTGGTGGCGTTGGTGGGACTGCTGGCGGGCATCCTGCCCGCTTGGCAGGCGTACCGTTGCGATGTGGCGCGGGACCTCGCCGACAGACAATAACGACTGCGAAATAAGGCATATTAAGCAATGCGAACCAGAACAAAACGGGAATTGGCGGTATTTGCGGGCATCGCCGTCTTGCTGGCGGTGATTGTGCTGGCGAACTCCGCGTTTCAGCGCGGCAATCTCGCGGAGCGCATGGACCGGTATCGCCGGCAGGTCGAAGCGAGCCGCAAGACAGAGGGACTGGAACTCCTGCAATGGCCCCTGCTGCGCAAAACCACCGGCAACATGCGGCGCGGCCCCACCTTTGACGAACGCCTGATCGCCATGGACAATGCCCGCGTGGACATTGTGGGCTTCATGGTGCCGATCAACCAGTTCCGCAACATGACGGAGTTCCTCCTGTTGCCGGTGCCGATCGAGTGCTATTTCTGCCAGGCCCCGCCCATGCGCGACGTGGTCGTGGTGCAGATGGCCGAAGGCGAAACGACCAATCTGTTCCGGGAGCCGGTGCTGGTCAACGGCCTGCTCACGCTCAACCACGGTCCGGGCACAAAGTTCTTCTACGTCATCAGTGATGCCAGGATGGGGCCGGGCAAGAAGGGCGGCACGCTCACCCAGAAGGATGTCGCGCCCCAGCATATGCTGCATGGCCAGGAACAGCCGGAAGAAGAATTGCTCGATCCCATGGAATTGCCGCCGCCCGCGGACCTGCCGTAGCATGGCCGTCCCGGCCATGAACATCCACGGGCGGGATGTGGCATGGGCATCTTGCCCATGAAGAAGCCCCCGGGCAGGGACCCTGTTGTGGCCGGTCTCCTGCGTGTCCGCCGTAGCGTCTCGCGAAGGCGGGACCGCGCCACAGCCCCGACCGCAGGTCTCCTTTCCGTTGTGGCCGGTCTCCTGCGTGTCCGCCGTAGCCTCGGCCGAAGGCGGAACCGCTCCATAACACCGACCGAAGGTCTCCAAAGCCCGCAGGGTGGGTGGAATGGCGCGCAGCGCGATGGAACCCACCGTCACGAGACAGCGGCACCCCGCGATAATAAATTGAAATTTATGGTGGGTTCCGCTTCGCTGAACCCACCCTACATACTACGCGATTATCTTCTTTGTATTTATATATATCTACTAAGGTAGCAATGACTGAATATACAATTGCAGAAAGAAAATATAGAAGATATAGAACCCAGCTGTTAACACGAGCATTACGCTGGACACCGCATATACCGAAAATATAGAACGTGATATAAGGCCATTTTTGTAGTTGCGTAAGAAACCAATGTTGGAAATAATGCTACCAAGCAACAATGACACAAAGAGAAAAATTGCTTGCGCGTACTGGCCGGCATATTTGTTAAAAAGTGCAAAGACGAGCCAAAAGAGGACCAAAATGCCAACAAGTCTAATCGTGCCTGGAATTAAAAACACTGTTTCGAAAGATAGCTGTTTTCTCTTTGTAATGCAATATGCGGAATTTGTAATACTAGAACTCAGCAGTTCCCAAAGGAGATCCATATTATCGAAACCCCATAATCGCAAATTTTCACGTTTACTCCTAACAATTACTTCTATAACAGATCCATTGCTGTCAATCACTTTTTCCAAGACACAACAATGAACTAGCGAAAAAATCTTCTCATTATGAAAAATTGAAAGTATCACAACTGATTCATCGATCTTTACATACATCGTATCCAAAATCATTTGGATTAGGATGCGGCCTATTAAGAACATAATTACGGCAAATGCAGTAATCCATAACAAGTAATTTATCCGAATAAAAGGATCACTGGACATCGCAAGTCCTGCCAGAATCGCTCCAAAAACCATAGTGATCCAGACGATAAGCGCAGAGTATTGACTCTTTTGGATACGAGTTCTTGCAACGGAAAAAACCACAACGAAATATCTCAGGCTGTATTGTTAAATACGTTTACATTTCATGAGCATTGCTCATTATGCTCATTTAATAACTTCCGGCATGCACTTAGCGGCCATGCTAGTATAAATCCAATAGCTCCTATTCCAACTCCACAAACCGTAATGCAGGCAACACATGTAACACCACCGGTTACCATGCAGGTGACCACGCATGCCGAACATATAGCGATATCTACAAAACTCGTAACACCGAGAGCTCCGAGAGCTGTTCCGCATGTAAGTTGAATAGCTAATAACAGATTTTCACAATCTTCCGAATCACATTTCAGTCCAAGTGGATCATACTGATTAATACAAGCACCTCTCACATACGCATACACATTCGGTCCATCCACCATGCCGAGGGGGTCGCGGGTGAGCCATCTGGCGGCGAAGGGGTTGTAGTAGCGGTAGGGGAAGTGGTAGAGCATGGTCTCGAAGTCGAGGGAT
>CAZLII010000116.1:0-9637 GCA_964559065.1 uncultured Nitrospirales bacterium
CGGTGTAACGCACCACCGCGGCGCTCCCGCGCCGCATACCTGGCAGCACTCCGGCAATTCGGACCAATTGGACCAGTCGGACGGGTCGGACGGGTCGGGCCAGTCAGACCAGACAGAGCAGTCGGACGGGTCGAACAGGGAATGGGGGTCGAGACGAAGAAGCATTGGAATCCAATGCAATCGGCCAAAGCATGACGTATTTTCTTAGCATCCTAGGCGACATAGTCCGCGCCGGGGCTGGGCCGGGCGATGAATATGGGGGGATGGCCGGTGTGGCGCAGGAACTGGCGGTAGTATTGCTCGGCGACGGCGGGGATGAAGGCGTCCGCATCCTCTTCGTAAATGAGGTTGACGGTGGCGCCGCCGAACCCGGCGCCGGTGAGGCGCGCGCCGAGCGCGCCCGCGTCGCACGCAGCCTCCACGAGGGCGTCGAGTTCGGGACAACTGATCTCGAAATCGCGCGCGCAACTTTCGTGCGAGGCGTTCATGAGCGCGCCGAAACTTTCCGCATCGCCCGCCAGCAGCGTGTCGCGGGCCATTTCCACGCGGCGGTACTCGGTCAGTTGGTGGCGGACCCGCGCCTGGATGGGGAATCCGTCCGGCGGCTCCGGCAGATCGCCAAGCCAGCGCATGCGCACGGCTTCCGGCGGACAGCCCAGCCGCGCCGCGACGGCGGCGAGGGTCATGCGCGGCTTGTCCACGGCGCGCATGCAGAGTTCTTCGGCTTCGGCGTGGGTGAGGCATAGCGGCCCGAACCACAGATCGCCCAGGCGCTCGAGTTCCACTTCCTCGCCGAAGTCCTCATGCAGTTGCCGGCGCACCAGCGCCGTGGCGAGCGCGCACAGGCGCGGTCCCGCGTTGTATCGGTGCAACGCCTCGCCGCTCTTGTTCACCTTCACCGTGGAGTCGCAGACCGCAATCGCGCAACCATCGGGCAACGGCGCGTTTTCCATCCGCAGCGGGAAAAAGTCTATCTTGCAGGCGTGACCCTCGACGGCGTTGAGGATCACCGCCTGGTCCATGCCGCCGCCCCGCGTGCCCACGTAGTGTTCCGCTTCGGCCAGCAATTCCGCAAGCGCCAGCCGCGAAAGGTCGTCACCGAGACGCGCGCCAATTGCCCTGAGATATGCCATCGCGCAGGCCACTACCAGCGCCGAGGAGGAACTCAGCCCTGCGGCCATCGGCAGCGTGCTGCTCACCAGCACGTCCATCCCCGGGAACCGGGCCGGGCGCAGCGCCGCGTTCTCCCCCTGCACCGCCGCCTTGCAGTAATTCTCCCACGAACCCGCCGCCGAAGGCGGGATTTCCGGTCCGTTCTGAAATGTGACCGTTGGAAATCCCTGATCAACGTTGCTCAGCGTCACCCGGTTGTCGTCGCGCGGGCAAAAGGCCAGGCGAATCTCCTGCGCAATGGCCATCGGCAGCACCGGCAGGCCGTTGTAATCCGTGTGTTCGCCGATCAGGTTCACCCGTCCCGGCGCGCGACAGCACTCCGGCGGCGAAGAACCGGGAAAAACCTCACAGAAACGTTGTCGCAATTCCTCAAATTCCAATGCAGTGTCTCCAGTCTTCCTTCACAAAGCAGTTGAAGCGGTCCAATCATCAGGGTCCCGTCTCAAGTTCCGTTCAATGGCACTTTTTGGATGATGTGCACTCCCACAAGGGACCGCAAGCGGGCGGCGTTTGACGCATCCTGCCATTTTCGGATGGATGGTGCAAATACGGCAGGACACAAGCGCGCCGTTCGCAGAAACTGTTATTTCTGACCTTTCTGGGCGTGCTTCAGGCATTTGCGAAATGGGCTGCTTCTTCGCATACAAGTGGGAGATATCCGGGGTTTTCGTGATGCTGGTATCAATAATGCCCCGATCGCAAATGCCTCTACTTGAAAATCGGGCAAAAAATCCTGTAGGATCGGGATTCTAACGAACGGTAGGTAGCGCCGCGCGACAGCGCGCATCGCACCCAATTCGCCAGTGGGCTGGGAAAATCGGAAGGGTGTGCCCTCCGCATGACGCGGCGGGCTGAGGCAAGAAAAGCGGCGATGCAACCGCATCGCGGCGATACAGTTTAGTGGCATTGTTTCAACAAACAGTAAACGCAACAGTGAAATTTCGGCAGAAATTTCAACCGTAATGGAGGACAAGAGAACATGGGGACCGAAAAAACGAAAGCCATTAGTTCGCTGATGATCGAGAATCGGACGTTTCCGCCGTCTCCGGAAGTGTCCGCCCGGGCGCTCATCAAGTCGTTCGACCAGTACAAGGCGTTGTGGGAACGCTCGCTGAACGACTCCGAGGCGTTCTGGCTGGAACAGGCGGAAACGCTGCACTGGTTCAAGAAGCCGACCAAGGCGCTGGAGTACACGTGGGATACCGAGAAGCGGATCATCCAGCATACCTGGTTCGCGGACGGCGAGATGAATGTGGCTTACAATTGCCTGGACCGCCACTTGGGCACGCCCATCGCCAAGAAAACGGCGCTGCTCTGGCAGGGCGAACCGGAAGACGACGTCAAGTCCATCACCTATGAAGAACTGCACAAGGAAGTGTGCAAGTTCGCGAACGTGCTGAAATCGCTTGGCGTGAAGAAGGGCGACCGCATCTGCATTTACCTGCCGATGATTCTGGAACTGCCCATCGTGATGCTTGCCAGCGCGCGCATCGGCGCTATTCACTCCGTGGTTTTCGGCGGTTTCAGCGCCGACGCCATCAAGGACCGCGTGCAGGACTCCGACTGCAAGATTCTCATTACGTCCAATGTGTCGCTGCGCTCCGGCAAGCACATCGGCCTGAAGGCCATCGCGGACGAGGCGATGCAGAACACGCCGACCATCGAGAAGTGCATTGTGGTCAAGCGCAACGACGAGCCGTGCGCCATGACCGAAGGCCGCGACCTGTGGTACGACGAATTGATGGAGAAGGCAAGCGATCAGTGTGAAGCGGAGAAAGTGAACGCGGAAGACGAGTTGTTCATCCTCTACACCTCCGGCTCGACCGGCAAGCCCAAGGGCGTGGTCCACACCACCGCCGGCTACCTGCTTCATGTGGCCCTGTCGCACAAGTACATCTTCGACATCCACGACGACGACATGTTCTGGTGCACGGCGGACATCGGCTGGGTGACCGGTCATAGTTACATCGTGTACGGCCCTCTCGCCAACGGCGCAACGTCGGTGATGTTCGAAGGCGTGCCGACGTACCCTGATGCCGGCCGCTTCTGGAAGATCGTCGAAAAGTTCAAGTGCACCGTGATTTACACCGCCCCGACCGCCATCCGCGCGCTCATTCAGAAGGGCGACGAGTGGCCCGCGAAGTACGATCTTAGCAGCCTGCGCGTGCTGGGCACCGTGGGCGAGCCGATCAACCCCGAAGCCTGGATGTGGTATTACGAGAAGATCGGCCATGGCCGCTGTCCGATTGTGGACACGTGGTGGCAGACGGAGACGGGCGGCATCCTGATCACGCCGCTTCCCGGCTCCCACACCCTCAAGCCCGGCAGCGCCACCCGCCCCTTCTTCGGCGTGGACCCGGTGATTCTCCGCGACGACGCCACCGAGTGCGGTCCGAACGAAGGCGGCAAACTCTGCATCCGCCGGCCGTGGCCGGGCATCATGCGGACGATGTGGGGCGATCACGACCGCTTTATTGACACCTATTACACCATGTACAAGAACCTGTATTTCACCGGCGACGGCTGCCGCAAGGACGACGACGGCGACTACTGGTTGATGGGCCGCATTGACGACGTGGTGAACGTATCCGGGCACCGCATCGGCACGGCCGAAGTCGAGAGCGCCCTGGTCAGCCACCCGAAGGTGGCCGAGGCCGCGGTGGCGCCCATGCCGCACGAAATCAAAGGTCAGGCGCTGTATGCCTATGTGACCCTGGTGGGCGGCGTGGAAGAAAGCCAGGAGTTGCGCAAGGAACTGATCGCCCACGTCCGCAAGGAAATCGGCCCGATTGCCGCGCCCGACGTGCTGCAGTTCGCGCCCGCGCTGCCCAAGACCCGTTCCGGCAAGATCATGCGCCGCATCCTGCGCAAGATCGCCGAGAACGCCACGGATCAAATCGGCGACACCACCACCCTGGCCGACCCGCACGTGGTCGAGCAGTTGGTGGAAGGCCGCAAGGCGCTGTTGAAGTAAACAACGATAAACAAGACCGCGAGTGGGGCTGGGCGTGTAGAACGCGCCCGGCCCCATTTCCGGGGGGAAGGGAATCACCATGGCTGACGAAAAACTTATGAATCGGTGGTTGGTCGTAGTAGGGGCGCTCGTGATTCAGGTGAGTCTGGGCGCCGTTTACATTTGGAGCGTGTTTCAAACACCGCTTAAAGCCGTGTTTCCAACCTGGACCGAAACGCAGGTCACCCTGCCCGCCCAGTTGGTGCTCGCGGCATTTGCCCTCGCCGTCATCTTCGGCGGGCGCATTCAGGACAAACTGGGGCCACGCAAGGTCGGCACCGCAGGCGGCATCATTCTCGGCCTCGGCCTGATCCTGGCCCGCTTCACCGGGAGTCTGCCTCCCGGCCCGGCCTTGGCATGGCTGATCCTGACCTTTTCCGTCCTTGGTGGCATCGGTATCGGCGCCGCTTATGTGTGCCCCATCGCCACCTGCGTGAAATGGTTTCCCGACAAGCGCGGGCTGATCACCGGCTTCGCCGTGGCGGGCTTCGGCGCAGGCGCCTTCTTTTTCGCGCCGCTGGCGAAAGCGCTCATTTCAGGCGGCGCCTACCAGTTGCTTGGCGTGAGCCTCTTCACCCTCCCGGCGCTGGGTGTATTCAATACCTTCATGACCCTGGGCATCATCTTCCTCGTGGCGGTGGTGCTGGGTTCCCAACTGCTCCGCAATCCCCCAGCGGGATATGTGCCCGCAGGTTGGACGCCGCCCAAACCGGCCGCCGGCGCCGCCGCCGTGAAGGTGGACTTCACCCCCACCGAGATGCTCAAGACCCCCATGTTCTGGATTCTGTGGCTGACCTATTTCGCGGGCTGCACTGCGGGCCTGCAGGTCATCATGAAGGCGTCGCCCGTGTGGCAGTCCTTCAGCATTGCGCCAATGCAGCCGCCGGTGTCGGAAAGCGCATTTGGCGCAATCGCCGCCGCCGGCGCGATGGCCGTGTCCATCCTCGCCATCTTCAATGCCGTGGGCCGCATTCTCTGGGGCAAAATCTCCGACAACATCGGACGCAAGAATACGCTTGCGCTGATGTTCGCCATCTGCGCCGTGGCCATGTTCGCGTTGGACTGGATGCGCATATATCCGCTGTACCTGGCCGGTATCTGCGTGGTCGGTCTGTGCTTTGGCGGCTATCTGGCCCTGTATCCCGCCGTGACGGCGGACTACTACGGCACCAAGCATATCGGCGTGAACTACGGCTGGATGTTCAGCGCCTACGGCGCGGGCGGCCTCTTCGGCCCCTTCCTCGCTGCGTGGCTGATGAAGACTGTCAAGATCATCGAATACCAGGTGACCGACGCCGCCGGCCAACTCGCCACGAAAACCTTCGCCGTGGGCGATTATCGCACCGCGTTCTTCGTTTCCGGCGCAGCCTGCGCGCTCGCGGCCATTCTGACGCTCTCCATCAGCGCGCCCAAAGCCAAAGACGCCTGAAATACGTGGCAACTGCCCATTCCATTCACTTCAGGGCAGGAAGGCGCCGGAGGTCATGTCGGCGATGAGTTTTCTGCCGAGGGCCACGGCTTCGGGCGGGAAGCGCCATTCCTGGATGCCGCGCTCGGAGAGCAGCGCTTCCAGTTGCGGGATGATGAGCATGTCGCGGGCCATTTCGCTGGTCAATGACCGCGCGACATAGGCGTCCTCGTTGAAGGTGTCGAAGAAACTCTTGAGTCCGCGCTCGGCGTCGCCGCCGACCGCGCCGAAGTCCTGCCCGTAGATGTGCAGGGACGCGGCGTAATCGGCGTAACTGCCGACACGCACGGGCCGCCCCGTCATTTCCGCGAGCCGTTCCGCGATCATCCTTTGCAGGCAGGTCAGCCCGATGATGTTGTCCGGCCACGCCTTGTACAAATCCCGCGACCGCCACATGGTGTTCATGTTCAAGACAAGGTTGCCGTCGGCATCCTCCGGGCATCTGAACTGCACCTCGCGCAGGCAGGGGATGTCTTCGGTCAGGTAGGGGTCAATGTTGGGCACAGAGGTGGTGGCGACGGCGCGGCGGGTGTGCGGCGTCTTCGCCAGACGTTCGAGGGCGAGGGCGATCTGGTCCACGGTGGCGCCATCCACGTCGGGATGCGCGAAGAGACGCTGGTGGTAGGTGTAGGGCCATTCCCGGGCCGACAACTCGCCGATAAGCGCCTCCTTGAGTTTTTCCATGGACAGCACCATGTGGTCCTTGATACCCATGATTTCGGCGATATACGCGCCGATCTCGCAGAAGGATATGGGCGGATATCGGGGCTGGATGAAGGGGTCGGTGATCTCCACGAGCACCCGTGCGTCGCGGCTCGGCGGGTCAATGAACGCGCCTTTGCCGTCCCTGCGGTCGTATTCGGTGCGGATGGCCAGTCCGTGCTCCCATACGGCCTTCATGGCGCGGAAATGCGCGCGCGGCAGCGAATCCGCCACGATGTGCAACGATGGAATCCGTCCTTCCCGTTTCGCTTCTCCCTGCATGCTCAGCAACCCTCCCCGCCTGTTGTATCCTTCCCCGCCGTCCGTGTTCGTCTGTGCTTGTCCGCGCCTCTCCGCGCGGCTCATTCAAATCCGGGGCAACCCCTGCAGCCGTCCCAGCAATAGGTGCACAATTTTTCCTTGGGCAGTCCGATGGCGGCGACGAGGTCGTCGAGCCGCTGGTAGCGCAGCGAGGTCAGCGAGAGCCGCTGCCGGATGCGGTCCACCATGGTGGCGTGCTTCTCGGCGTCGGGGTCGGCGTATTCCGGCGGGCATTCATCGCCGCCCTCCAATTCCTTGATGGCGCGGCGCGCCGCGAGGTCCATCGCCGTGCGCGACCGCGAGAAATTGAGAAAGGGGCAGCCGTAGATGAGCGGGGGGCAGGCCGGGCGCATGTGCACCTCCAGCGCGCCGTAATCGTAAATGCGCTCGATGGTGTCCTTGAGTTGCGTGCCGCGCACGATGCTGTCCTCGCAGAACAGGACCCGTCGGCCCGCGATCAGGTCGCCGATGGGGATGAGTTTCATGCGCGCCACGAGGTCGCGCATTTCCTGCACCTGCGGCATGAAACTCCGGGGCCAGGTCGGCGTGTATTTCGCGAAGGGCCGGGAGTAGGGGATTTTCGCCTCGTTGGCGTAGCCGATGGCATGGCCGGTGCCGGAATCCGGAATACCCGCCACAAGATCGATCTCCGAGTCTTCATTGCGGGCGAGCGCCGCGCCGCAGCGGTACCGCACCGTCTCCACATTGATGCCTTCGTAGTACGACCCCGGAAAACCGTAGTACACCCAGAGAAAGGCGCAGATTTGCAGGTCATCGCCCGGGGGGCTTTGCTGCGCCACGCCGTCCTCCGTCAGCAGCACAATTTCGCCCGGCCCCAGATAGCGTTCAATTTCATAGTCCAGGTTGGGGAAGGCGGTGGTCTCGAAGGTCGCTGCGCGCGCGCCCTCCTTCGCGCCGATGACCACCGGCGTGCGGCCCAGACGGTCCCGCGCCGCGTAGATGCCATGATCGGTCAATAACAACAGAGAACACGACCCTGCGATGCTGTCGAGCGCATGGCGGATGCCTTCCGTGAATGATGTGCCCTGGTTGATCAGCGTGGCCACGATTTCGGTCTGGTTGATGCCGCCACCGCTCATCTCCGAGAAATGCGTGCACCGCTTCTTAAACGCCTCCCCCACCAACGCCTCCGCGTTCTTGATTGCGCCGACCGTCACGATCGCGTATGCGCCCAGATGCGACCCGATGAGCAGCGGCTGCGATTCGTCATCGCTGATGACCCCGATGCCCGAGCGGCCGAACATCTGGCGCACATCGTTTTCGAATTTGCTCCGGAATTGCGCCGTCGTAATGTCGTGGATGTTTCGCGTGAAGCCCTCGCCATTGAGCACCGCCATGCCGCCGCGGCAGGTGCCGAGGTGCGAATGATAGTCGGTGCCGTAGAACAAATCGCTGACACAGTCGTCCTGGGAAACGACGCCGAAAAAACCGCCCATGAAGCCGATGCTCCCGTCAATGAATTCCGCCGGACCCGGCGGCGCGCCTGAGTGATGCACAAACCGGAAACATGGTAGCGCATGCCCCACGTCGAGGGCAAACCGGTATTTCTGCCGGTTCGCACCGCAACGGCTGACGCAGGGCTTGGCTTTCTCCGCGCTGTAGGCCCCTTCACGGGGGAACGCGCCTGCAGCGATCTTGCGTGTCCCACACCCCCTATGGCGGTGATTCGCAAAAGAATGGGGCCGGCCACAACAGGAGGCGTCGCATTGGAGCCCTTCGGTCGTTGTTGACAGCAGTGTTATTGTTGTGGCTCGGTCGGGAGACCGGCCACAGCAGTTGACCTGTCCGACACGTCCGACCTGTCCGACCTGTCCGACCTGTCCGACGGATGCGCGATTCAGGACCAAGGCGATTCACAAACCCACGCGCCGTTTCCAGTATTCCAGCGTATTGCAGAAGCGGTTGCCGATATGAATCACCCGGATGAGAAAGTGAACCTGGTCCAGGGTCTCCGCGCCATAGGCGCGTGCCATCGCCGCCGTCGCCTGCGGGTCGGGCTGTCCGTCGCTTTGCGCCCAATGCCGCGCATACAACACGGCGGGCGCGTGTTCCTCTTGGACGCTGTCGGCGTCCCCCGCCATCAACGCGGACGTTTCCTCCGCCGACAACCCGGCATTGGCCGCGTGTTGGGTCACCGTCAGGGAAAAGAGCGTGCATTTATTGGCCTGCGTGACAGCGAGGATCAATCGGGCCTGAAAGGCAGGATCAAGCGCTTTTCCCTCGGCCAGGGCATTCACGCACTTGCGGTTCGCCCAAAGGAATGCCAGGTCTTCGCGGAACTGGCGGAAACTGTCGTATTTTCGCTTGGTAAATTCCATGTGCGGCCTTGTCTTGCAGCCTCTAACAAAACCCGCTGTGTTCCATCGTGGCACGGGCATCCTGCCCGTGTTTCATGGGCGGGACGCCCATGCCACGAGAGGTTTTGTTAGAGGCTCTTCGTTGAGCATTCCCGGCGACGCGCACCACGCCCCGGCGCGGTGCGGTCCGGATGTAGTATACTCGAAGTGCCCGGCGGCGCGGCGAATACGAGGCGTCGCCGGAAGGCAATCATTATAAAACGGCGTAGTGGGAGGAGGCGAAAGGTCATGAAAGTCATCGCGGATGTTTGTGTGACGCCGGTGGGCGCGGATGTGTCGCTGTCGGAATACATTGCTGCCTGCCAGCAGGTGCTTATCGCGGCGGGGCTGAAAACCAACATGCACGCTTATGGCACCAATGTGGAAGGCGAGTGGGACGAGGTCATGGCGGCGGTGCGGCGCTGCCATGAAGTCGTGCACGGGATGGGCGCCCCGCGCATTACCACCACCATCAAACTGGTTACCCGCACCGACAAGGACCAGAGCATCGAGGACAAGATGCGCAGCGTACGGGAAAAGATGGAGTAAGAGTCCGCGCGGCGCAAGCGGGGTCGCTGGCGGCAATGCACCGGAGGAAGGAGG
>CAZLII010000117.1:0-9561 GCA_964559065.1 uncultured Nitrospirales bacterium
CAGGAAACCTGTGTGGCCGCGTCCGAGATTCCCTTGGAAGGGTTGGGACCGGCCTGCGTGGTTGGTCTTGAATCCAGTAACGTTGGCGCCGCCGGGCGGTGTTCTGTTCGCAATGTTGGCTTTGTCCTATTATCTGCTGCTGCAGTGGCTCGGTTACGCCATGGCGCCGCAGGATGTGCTGGTGGGCGTGGCGCTTGTATTTGTGGCGGGCTACGCCGCCACGGGCATTTTCGTCTGGTACGTGTTGCGGGTGGCGTGGCGGGAGTTGCCGGATTTTCTCAAAGGACGCCGGCCACGCGAAGCGCCTGCGCCAAGCGCGTCTGAATCGTCCGAAGCGGAAGCGTCTGCGACATCCTTGGAATCGGAAGAACCGCAGCACGCATGACACCGGTGGGAAATCAGGGAATGAAACTGACACATTGCTTTTTCTGCGTGGCGGTCTTGCTGGCCGCCGCAGCCTTGGCCCAGGCGCCGGACCTGAGCCGCATGGATGTCGTGGAGCGGTCCGTGCCTGACGGGCCGGTGGCCATGGTGGACGGGTCCCCCGTGTCCAGCGACGATTTCCTCTACCTGTATCAGACGCAACTGGCTTTGGTGACCGGCGGCGGGCAGCAGCCCGCAGATGACAGGACCCGCGTGGAGATCGCTCTGCACGCCCTGCGCGAACTGCTCCAGCGCGAAGTGCTCTGCAAGGAGGCGCAGCGGCGCGGCCTCACGGTGACCGAGGACGCGCTGGACGCCAATTACGCGCGGCGCCTGAGCGCATTGCAGGAACGGTGGGCGGCCCAGGGCGAAGCGCCGCGGACGGAAGCGGATATATTGGCGGAATCGGGCCAGACCCGCGAGGAAGCCCGCGCATCCATGCGCAAATTGATGCTGATCAACCAGGCCTTTGACGCCATCATCCGCGAGAGCAACATCGAGGTCGGAGATGCGGAGGTGGAAACCTTCTACCGCGCGCGCATGGAACTTTTCGAGCGCCCGAACCGGGTGCATCTCCGGCAGGTTTTTGTGCGCCCGAAGGCCGCAGGCCGCGAACCCGATGACGCCGCCTGGGAAGAAGCCCGCGCCCGCATTGACCGCGCGCGCGCGCGCATCCGCGCCGGGGAGAGTTTTGAAACCGTGGCGCGCAGCGCCTCCGACGCCGCCGACCGGGACCAGGGCGGCGACATGGGGCCGGTGCCGACCGATGCGCTGCCCCCCTTCTATGCGGAGCCGGCGTTGCGGATGAATCCCGGCGAGATCAGCGACATTATCCGGAGTCCGCACGGATTCCACATCATTCAACTGGTCTCCCGTGAGGAAGGCGACACGGCCCCGCTGGAGGAAGTGCGCGAAGATATCCGGCGCATCCTGCGCGAAAACAAGGCGGATGAAATCCTGGAGCGTTTTTGCGAGCCGATATTGGGCGATTCGCATCGCACCCGCGTCTTTCTTCATCTTGACCCCGCGCTCCTGGCCGTCGCCAACCCGTCCCCGGCGTCAGGCGCCGCCGGCGAAGCCAACGCCGCACCCGCCGGCAAACAAGCCGCGCCCAAGAGCAGCCGAAGCCAATCGGGTTCAAAGAAGAGGTAGCGGCGGGTGAGGGTTGCATGCGTGATATGGCTCGCGGTTGCGGGGCCGGCCTTCGCCGAACCCTACCATTGGCCGTTGGACCTGCCGCGCGAAATCACCTCCAGTTTCGGCGAATACCGCACCGGAAGATTTCACGCCGGCATTGACCTGCGCACCAGCGGGATCGGCCGCGACGTGCGCGCGGCAGACGACGGCTATGTCAGCCGGGTGCGCTGCTCGCCCTTCGGCTACGGCAAGGCGGTCTATCTGCGCCTTCGCGATGGGCGCGGCGTCGTCTATGCGCACCTCGACGATTATTACGACGAACTGCGCGACTATGTGCGCCAGGGGCAGCATGCCGCCAAGAGTTACACCATGGACCTGTTCCCCGAACCGGGTCGCTTCCCCGTGACACGCGGCCAGGTCATTGCAAAAAGCGGCCAGACCGGCACCGGCGCGCCGCATCTCCATTACGAAATCCGCGACCCAGCAGAGCGCCCCATCCATCCGCGCCTGCTCGGCGTCGTCTGGCCCGACCAGCGACGCCCGGAAATCCGGCGCATCCTGATCGCGCCCGACGGCCCGGCCTCCGCCGTAAACGGCTCCGTCCTGCCCGCGGTCCTGGATGTAGAACACCTGGGCGGCGGCCGGTACCGTAGCGCGCCGGTGCGTGTGCGCGGCGGTGCGGGTTTCGGCGCGGACGTGGTGGACCCTGCGCCGGGCGGCAGCCGGCTCGGCGTGTATCGTATGCGCCTGATGGAAGGGGAAATGGAGCATTTCCGGCTTCAACACGACGTGATTTCCTACGACGACAACCACAACGCGGCGGTGGCGTATCATCCGTTCTATCTGGGCGAAGGGCGTTTCCTGCTGCTATGGCGCTGGCCGGGCAACCAGAGCGCGAGTTACGCGCACAGCCCCGGCGAGGGCTGGCTGCGCGCGCCGGATGCGCGCACCGAAGTCGTCATCGTGGCGGAGGACTGCGCCGGAAACGCCGCGTCAGTCGTCATCCCCATCATCACGGACCATGACGCCCCGGAACCCATCGTCACCGGCGGCGGCAACGGCGCGGGCGCGGTGGAACTGCGTTGCGTCGGCACGATGCTGGCGCTGACCATCGCCTTCACGGAACCGGAACCCGAAGCGCCGATGGTGACCGTGGATGCGGGGGCGGAAACCCTGATTCCCTGCCGGCGGGTTGATGACCGGCGTTTTGAAGCGGCCTTTGCGCCGCGCCGTTCCGGCGCGCATGTGCTGCGCGCGGCGCACCCGCGCATGAATCCCTTTGACCGCGTCTTCAAGGTCGCACTGCGCGGCGAAGCGGAAACCCGATTCGCGCTGAGTGATGATATGCTGCTGGAAACCAGGCCCAATTCGCCCTATGGCGTGATCTTCGCATGGATGGACGAGGTCGGCGAATCGCCCGCGCCGCCCGCACGCCGTCTCAGCCCCATCTGGCGCATCCATCCGGCGGAAACGCCGATTGACGCGCCCGTCACGTTGTCCTTCCCCGCGCCTTCCGGCGTGGATCGCCCGGAACGGGTGCATGTCTATCGTCTGCGCGGCGGCGGCTGGTCCTGCCAGGACACCACCCGCGAGGGCGGGCGCATCCGCATCGCCACCCGCGCCCTCGGCGCGTATGCGCTGCTGGAAGACGATACGCCGCCTGTTATCGCCAACATCAGCCCGCCGCAACAGTATCAGGCGAAAACCAAGCGCCCGATCATCGCCGCCACCATCACCGATGCGGCCAGCGGCATCGCGTCCTATGAAGTGACCGCCGGCGGCGTCTGGCTGCTCACCGCCTACGATCCCGACCAGCGCCGCATCGCCTGGGAACGCGACCACGATCTGCCCTCCGGCCCGCAGGAAATCGTATTTCGGGTGACGGACAAGGCCGGCAATGTTGCTACGGCGAAAAGGACGGTGATTATTCCGCAGTGATGGCGGAAAAGGACAGCAAGGACAACAGGGACAGCAGGGACAGCAGGGACAGCAGGGACAACAGGGGCAGCAGGGACAGCAAGGACAACAGGGACAGCAGGGACAACAGGGACAGCAAGGACAGCAGGGACAACAGGGACAGCAGGGGCAGCAGATTCAGGAGGTGCCTCTTTGATATTTCCCGTTCCCGTGTGCCCCGTCCATTTCGTCCATCCTGTCCATTTCGTCCGAGCCGTCCGACAAGTCCGACTCGTCTGACAAGTCCGACCTGTCCGACAAGCGCACCGGATCTTCCAGTTTGCGTTCACCCCGAAAAAGACCGCAAAACAACCCCACCGCGGTCAATCATTCTCCGGCAAAGCATTGATGAGGTATTTTGCGGCGACCGCCTGCAGGGTGTACGCGGCGGGCTTTCCCTCTGCAATGGCCTGCACCACTTCCAGGTCCGACTGCCAGACAATCTCCCCGGGGGCCATTAAGAGCGTGCTGCCGACTTCATGCTCGGTGAACAACTCGCCCGCTTTGAAATAGAAATGCTCCTGACAAAGCACCGCCGGATAGATGCGCATCAGCGGCGGAATATCCACCGGGCGGAACCACAACTTGATTTCGCGCTCGGCTTCCGGCGGCGTCGCCGAAGCGTGAATGAGATTGTCCAGCCGGTCCGCAATGATTTTGCCGGACTCATCCGTCACCGGCACGACCGTGCCCAGCGCGCGGATGCATCCGGGGCGCGAGTCCCGCGCCTGGTGCGGATTCGTCGGCCCGGCGATTTCGCGCACCTTGCGGATGGCGTCCAGCCCGTGATAGACCAACGCAATCACCCTCCGTTTGTCAGGCGTGTTGGGGTAATGCACTTTCCCGCGAATGTAATCGCTGAGCGCAAAGAAAAACGGCTTCTCCCGGTGTTCCGCGTAGTGTTCTTCCGCAAGCATGCGCGTCACATTGACAATTTTTGCGCCGGCAAACCGCAGGCCGGTGTGAAATTCCGAGTATTGCGACAAAACATAGCCGGTGAGCGAATTGTTCAACGCATCCGGCTTGATGAGCACAAGCGTCTGTTCCAGTTTCGGCTCCGTCATTGAAAACACCTTTCTTCCTCTGGCTGAAAAACGAACGCGAGTATAACACCATCCGCCTTCTGCATTCCGCACTCCGCACTACATCCCAGTATGTCCGAAGCCGCCTTCTCCCCGGACAGTTTCGTCCAGCGTGTCCACCGGCATCCACGCAGCGCGGGTTACGGGCGCGATCACCATTTGCGCGATGCGGTCGCCGCGCCGCACGGTGAAGGGTTCCTGCCCAAGGTTGATGAGGATGACGCGGATTTCGCACCGATAATCGGCCTCAATGGTGCCCGGCGTATTGACCATCGTGACGCCGTGGCGCACGGCCAGGCCGCTGCGCGGCCGGACTTGCGCCTCGTGGCCCGGGGGCAATGCGATGCACAGGCCGGTGGGTATCAGGGCGCGCTCGCCGGGTTTGAGGATGACGGGTTCGCGGACGGCGGCGCGGAGGTCCATGCCGGCGGCATGGTCGGTGGCATAGTCGGGCAGGGGGATGTCGTCGCAGTCCGGGTCGCGCACGATGGCGATGCGAACAGGGTCCGTCACAGGGCGATCTCTCCCACCTTGCAGCCATTCAGGGAATGCAGAACGACCGCCGCGCAGTTTTCCTTCGTGAACGCGCGGCGCGCGCACGCCATCACATCCTCGGCGGTGACGGCGTCCACCTTCCGCACAATCTCCTCCAGCGGCACCATGCGCCCATAGTACATCATGCTCTTGGCCATGCGCGACATGCGGGTCGAGGTGTTTTCCATGGCCATGAGCAGGTTGCCCTTGATCTGCTCCCGGTTCATTTCCAGTTCCCGCTCCGGGACCGGCTCTTCGCGGATGCGCCGGAGTTCCCCGAAGATCAGGTCCATCGCCCGCGTGCACTGTTGCGGGGCCACGCCCGCATACACGCCCATCATCCCCGCGTGCGTGTGGAAGGAATGGAAACTGTAGATGGCGTAGGCGAGGCCTTCCTGCTCGCGGATGCGCTCAAAGAGGCGCGAGGTGGAACCGCCGCCGATGATGCTGCTGAGCACATCGCAGACATAGCGCGCGTCGTCTTGCAGCGTGGGCGCGGGGAAACCGAGGCAGATGTGCGCCTGCGCAATATCGCGCGCAACCTGGCGCAGCCCGCTCTGACAGGGCGGCGGCCCCGCATCACCGGGCGCTGTCGTCGCCGGAATCGGTTCAAACGCCATGCGAATCTGGTCCAGCACGGCCGCTTCATCAAAATTGCCCGCGACGGAGATGAACAGGTTCTCCGGCACATAGCACCGCTCGAAGAATTTCTGTACGTCGTCCCGCGTGATCGCGGACACGGAGGCCTGCGTGCCGGAGATCGGACGGCCCAGCGGATGTTCCGGCCACTGATGCGCCGCCAGCAGGTCATGGACCAAGTCATCGGGCGTGTCCTCAATCGAGGCAATCTCCTCCAGAATGACGTTGCGTTCCTTTTCCATGTCGCAGAAGAGCGAATTGTTCAGGATATCGGCCAGGATTTCGATGCCGACGCCGACATGGCGCGACAGCATCCTGACATAAAGGCACGTGTGCTCCCGCGAGGTGAAGGCGTTGATCTGGCCCCCGCGCCCCTCAATCGCTTCCATGATTTCACGCACGTTGCGGTTCTTCGTTCCCTTGAAAAACAGATGCTCCAGAAAATGCGCCAGGCCGTTTTCCTGCGGCGCTTCATTCGCGGAACCGGCCCGCACCCACACCCCGACGCTCGCCGAGTGCAGATGCGGCAGCCGCTCCAGGGTCACCGTGATGCCGTTCGACAGCCGATGCACGGTTGCTGTCTCGAAAGCGATGGGGTTTGTGTTCACCTCATATTCCCCGTGAAGAACATTCGTGTTCGGTTAAGAATGACCACAACGCGTTTATGTCAATTAGTGCATCCAATTCAATGGTCCCGCGAATTGTTCTGGATTCCCGCTTGCGCGGGAATGACGGGCTAAAACAAGGCGTTGTCCTAAACTCGTCATTCCCGTGAAAGCGGGAATCCCGCATTAGAAGTCCGCGTATTTAGCCAAACACAAATGCTGTGAAGAAGCGGGAGGCGCTCCCTTGCGGAAGCGCCCCGCCGGTTAGTTTTCCTGTTTTGGATCAGCGGCGGTTCTCGCGCCCGCGGTCCTGTCCGCCGCGATCCCGGCCGCCCCGGTCGCGGTCGCGTCCACCCCGGTCGCGGTCGCGTCCGCCACGATCCCGATCGCGTCCGCCGCGATCGCGGTCGCGTCCGCCCCGGTCGCCCGAACTCTTGGGTTGCACTTCTTCGGGGGCGACGCGGCCCAGTTCGACGTCGGCCTGCACCTTGGAAAGATTGATGCGGCCCATCTTGTCCACCTCGAGGACTTTCACGTCCACTTCGTCGCCGACATCCACGACGTCGGTCACTTCGCCGACGCGGCCTGGCGCGAGTTCGGAGATGTGAATCAACCCTTCCTTGTTGCCGGGCAGCGTGCAGAATGCGCCAAAGTTCATGATGCGGGTGATCATGCCGCGATGCACCATGCCGACTTCGACTTCGGCGGTGATCTCGCGGATCATCTCAATGGCGGCCTGGGCGCTTTCCTGGTCCACGGCGGCGACATGGATCGTGCCGTCGTCCTGGATGTCAATTTCCGCGCCGGTGCTGCTCTGTATCTCGCGCACCACCTTGCCGCCCGGGCCGATGACTTCGCGAATCTTTTCGGAGTCAATCTTGATGGTGTAGATGCGGGGCGCGTACGGCGAGATTTCGGGTCGCGGCGCGGGCATCGCCTCGCGCATCTTCGCGAGAATATGTTCCCGGCCCGCGCGCGCCTGCTCCAGCGCCTGCTGCATCACTTCGCGGGAGATGCCCTTGATCTTGGTGTCCATCTGGAACGCGGTGATACCCTTTTCCGTGCCGCAGACCTTGAAATCCATGTCGCCGAGGTGGTCTTCGTCGCCGAGAATATCGCTCAGGACCCGGACTTCCTCGCCTTCCTTGATCAGTCCCATGGCGATGCCCGCGACCGGGGCCTTGATGGGAACGCCGGCGTCCATCAGGCTCAGCGTACCGCCGCAGACCGTGGCCATCGAACTCGACCCGTTGCTTTCGGTGATGTCTGAAACGATGCGGACCGTGTAGGGGAAATCCTCGTTGGGGTCCACCTCTTCCGCTTTCGCATCAAAGCCGTTGTTTTCCACCTCGAACGGCAGCACGGTTTGCAGGGCGCGTTCGGCCAGTTTGCCATGGCCCACTTCCCGGCGGCCAGGCCCCATAATCCGGCGCACTTCGCCCACCGACCACGACGGGAAATTGTAGTGCAGGAAGAATCGGCGGAAGGCGTCGCCGGTCAACTCATCGAGCCGCTGTTCGTCGCGGCTGGTGCCGAGCGTGGTAGTGACGAGCGCCTGGGTTTCGCCGCGCGTGAACAGGGCGGAACCATGCGCGCGCGGCAACACGCCCACCTCGATGGTGATTGGTCGGATTTCATCGAGGACGCGCCCGTCAATGCGGCGGTTGGTGTTTACAACCAGGTTGCGCAGCAGCCGCTTTTCCAGGGCGTCAAAGGCTTCGCCGATGAGCGGCTCGCATTCGGCGAAGCGCTCTTCGCCGTACTGCTCCGCGAGTTTCTCGCGCAGTTCCGTTTTTAACGCTTCAACCGCCTCGTGACGCTCCCGCTTGCCGGTGATCCGCAGCGCCTCTTCGAGCCGGGCGGCGGCAAGCGATTCCACATCGGCGGTGACTTGCGCGTCCTCGGCGGGCGGCGTCACCGGCATCTTCTCCACGCCGCAGCGCGCGCGCAATTCCTCGATGCAGGCCACGATGTCGCGAATGTGCTGATGGCCGAATTCCAGCGCCTCCAACATGAGGGATTCGGAAATCTCGCCGGCCTTGCCTTCGACCATGCAGATGGCGTCCCGCGTGCCCGCCATGACAATGTCAATCTCGCTCGAAGCCATGTCCGCCATCGGCGGGTTCACAACGAGTTGGCCGTCAACATAGCCGACGCGCACCGCGCCGATCGGCTCCAACAGCGGAATTTTGGAGATGTGCAACGCCGCCGAAGCCGCATTGATGGACAAGACATCCGGGTTGTGGGTGTTGTCCGCCGAGAGCACTGTCTGGCACACTTGGGTCTCATTGAGAAACCCTTTGGGAAAGAGCGGCCGCAGGGGGCGGTCGGTCAAGCGGCAGACAAGAATCTCCCGCTCGGAGGGGCGCGCTTCGCGCCGGAAGAAATTGCCCGGGATTTGCCCCACGGAATAAAACTTCTCGCGGTAATCCACGGTCAATGGGAAAAAACCCAGGCCCGGTTTGGGCGTGGATTCGGTACAGACCGCGGAGAGCACCATTGTGTCCCCGCTTCTGCAGATGACGGCCCCATGGGCCTGTTTGGCGATGCGGCCGGTCTCGAATTCCATTTCATCCGCACCGACTTGCACTTTTAACTGTTCTACCATTGATCTATTTGCTCCCAGGCGGCTGCGCATTGGCAGCGCCGCCGCATGCGCCTTTCCATTTCTTCTTCGTTGCGGAAAGGCTTCTTACCAAGGAATGACTCCCACATCATTCCAAAATTCTCGTTCAAATTTTGCAGGCGGGACGCCTGCGCTCCCAGGCATGGGCATTGCTCATGCCATGGCATGATTCGGGGCGGCCCGAAAGCCGCCCCGATGTAGTTACTTGCGGAGGCCGAGTTCGGCAATCAGGGTGCGATACCGTTCCAGATTCGTGGTGCGCAGGTAGTTCAGCAGATTCCGCCGCTGGCCCACCAGTTTCAGCAGGCCGCGCCGGCCCGCGAAATCCTTGCCGTGCGTCTTGAAGTGCGCTGTGAGTTGGTTGATCCGCTCCGTCAGCAGCGCAATCTGCACCTCCGGCGAACCGGTATCGTTTTCGTTCTGGCCGAACTTCCCGATGATCTCCTGTTTCCGTTCTTTTGTCAGGGGCATGACTTATCCTTTCCTGTCCACCCGCCGCCCAGTCCGCCGCGTCGCACCTGCACCGCGCGCGACCGAGCCGCGGGTACCTTGTATCCTG
>CAZLII010000118.1:0-9529 GCA_964559065.1 uncultured Nitrospirales bacterium
CCAGCGTCACGTCCGGCGTTTGGTCTCCGGAAAACCACGGAGACGCCAGCGTCTCCACCACCGCTTCGCGCTCCCAGTGCTGCATGGCGTCGAAGAGGCGCAGCAGAAACGCGCCGAGCGCGCTGTCTGTCAGGCGTGGCGCATTTGTAACACGCGCGGGCACGCCCGCCGCCGCGAAGATGGACCGCAGCAACGGCGCGGTCTCCGCGAGATTGCGGAAGACCACGGCGATGCGGTCTGGCGTCGTCGCGCCCTCCAGCAGGAGCCGCTTGACGCGCCGCGCAATCGTCTCGATCTCATGCTCCACATCCGCGCAAGGAACCACCGCGAGGTCCGCTTCCAGTGACTCCGGGAAAAGTGGCGGGTCACGCCAGAACAAGACAGAGGCGGCGAATTCACTGTATCGGCGCGGAGTGGGGGGGACCACCTCGATGGGCGTCACGGCGAAGTGCGACGCGAGCCGCTCCGCGGCGGCTACGGGCAGCGCATACAGGTCGCGGCGGTCCGGCCGCAGTTCACAGTTCAGGCCGACAACCAATTCTTTCACAAGCCGGGACAGGGACTTCAGCAGGCGCAACTCAGAGGGGGTAAAATCGTCGAAGCCGTCGAAGGCCAGGAAATCAATGGGAGTCAGTGCGCGTGGACAGCCCGCGTCGCAATGCGTGACTGCTTCCCAGTAAAGGCCGGGCACGTCATAGACCTTGGCGTCGAGCAGCGCCTGCTGGTACTCCGCATAGACCGCCGCGACCAGCGGGTCCAGCGGAGAGCCTTCCTTGACCTGTGCCAGTCGCGCCCGGAATGCATCCGGTTCGATGGCCGCCTGCTTGAGTTGCGCGATGATGTGCAGGAGATGCGCGGCGAGGCCGGGATTGTCAGCCGACAGGATTGGGCCGCCGGTATCGCCGCGCGCGGCAATCCGGCGCAGGCAACGGTCCATCAGCATGCGGCGCTCGGCGTCCGTGATGCGGCGGACGTGAACGCCCTCGGATGCGATCAGCCACGCCGCGAAGTCGCTGAAGGAACGCACGGGCCGTCCCCACGCGCCCGGCAGGGCGCCGCCGGACAAGAGCGCGTCCCGGCGGCGCACCGCGCATGCGTGGGTCGGCGTGACCAGTATAGCGCGACCCCAATGCTCCCGGAGCAGGGCGTCAATGCGCCCCGCGCGGGGCGAACGGCACGGGCCGCAGAATATCTGAACATGGGCCATATTTGCCGGAGTCTCCTTCACTTATCCCTGGGACCTCGAGCGTCCCGCCCGCATTTCTGTCGCAGGCTAAAGCCTGTACTCCAGAACTTTGCAGGCTAAAGCCTGTACTCCAGAACTTTGCAGAGTTTGGAGTCCACGCTTTAGCGTGCAGGGGGTGAGAGAGACCCAAGGCCTGCCTCAATCCCCGACAGGCTAAAGCCTGTACTCCAGAACTTGGCAGGCTGAAGCCTGTACTCCAGAACTTTTTGCGGAAGCTTTCACACCGCATCGGATAAGCGGTGCTGCATGCCGTATTCCTTGAGTTTATTGCGCAGGGTGCGCACGGAAATGCTGAGCATGGCGGCGGCGCGGGTCCGGTTGTCGCCGCAGTGCGCGAGCGTGCGCATAATGAGCCGTTTTTCCGCCTCGGCGACGGTCATGCCGGGGACAAGCCCGTTGTCCTGACGGTTTGCCAGCGACGCGTTCAACTGAAAGTGTTCCGGGGCCAGCATGGCATCCGTGCTGAGCACGACGGCGCGCTCGACGGCGTTCTGCAATTCGCGCACGTTCCCCGGCCACTCGTAGTCCAGGAAGAGTTTGCGCGTTTCCTCGGTGAATCCCCGGACATTTCGACCGTTTTCCCGGTTGGACCGCGCGAGAAAATGGTCCATCAGCGCGGGAATATCCTCGCGGCGCTCGCGCAACGGCGGCAGCGTGATGGTGATGACATGCAGGCGGAAGAAGAGGTCTTCGCGGAACGCGCCCTTTTCCACCGCCTTTTCCAGGTCGCGGTTGGAGGTGGCGATGATGCGCGTGTCCACGGGGATGGTTTGGGTGCCGCCGACGCGCTCGAATTCGCGTTCCTGCAGGGCGCGCAACAGTTTGGACTGAAGTTCCACACCGATTTCGCTGACCTCATCGAGCATCAGCGAGCCGCCGTCGGCCAATTCGAAGCGGCCGATTTTCCGCTCATGCGCGCCGGTGAACGCGCCGCGTTCGTGGCCGAAGAGTTCGCTTTCAAGAATGCCGGCGGAGAGCGCCGCGCAGTTGACCTTGATGAACGGCTTGTCGCGCCGCGCGCCGGCCTGATGGATGGCGTGGGCCGCCAACTCCTTGCCGGTGCCGGTTGCCCCGCGAATGAGCACCGTGGCGCGGCTGCCGGCCACGCGCTCGATCTGGGCGAGGACTTCGCGCATTGGGGCGCTGTCGCCCACGAGCGTCCCGGCATGGCCTGCGCGCAGTTCGTCGCGCAGAAAACGGTTTTCCGCAGCCAGGCGGCTGCGTTCGAGGGCGCGGCTTACGGCCACCTCGACGGCGTCCGGCGCGAAAGGCTTGAGCAGGTAATCGGCGGCGCCCTGTTTCAGCGCCGCCACCGCCGTCTCAATTGTCCCATAGGCCGTCATGACGATGACCAGCGCGGCGGGGTCAATCGCCAGGACCCGGCGCAGCACCTCCAGCCCGTCCATCGGCGTCATGCGCAGGTCGGTGATGACGACATCATGACGCTTTGCATCAAAGAGCGCGATCCCCTCTTCGCCGCCGCCGGCCATATCCACCGCATGGCCTGCGCGCACCATCGCCTCCTCCACATACTCGCGCATCAGCGGCTCATCGTCAATGACCAGGATTCGGTGCTTCGGCATACGCAGGCAACCCCTCCCGACGCGCAGCGCGTTCCGGCGATTTGCTTCGGGTGCGCGCGCTGCAGATATTTGTCTTCGTGAATACCGCTCAACATACCGATTTCGGTGGGACGCCGTCAACTGGGCGTGACACGAATTGGAAATCACCGTCTCCAAATCACCCAAGTTGCAATGATCTGCGCCATCGCCGAATTACTTGACCTGCCAACACGGCGCAGGACCAGGGAATGCTGAGGTCTGCCTATTCCAAGTATCCGAGAGATCGGAGTTGATCCTCGAGGTCGCTGGACATCGGGGCTTCGAGCGTGGTGTCGCGCTCTGCGATGGGCAAGCCCTGCCGGTGGTGCTCGAGCACCCCTTCAAGCGCAACGCGGCGCTCGGACTGCGCCGGATCTTCGGCGAGATTGACCCGCTCGCCGGGGTCTTTGAACATGTCATACAATTCCACGGGGGCCAAATCCCGCGTCTGCACCGCTTCGGCCTGGATGAGTTTTGCGTCGAGGGCGCGGACGGCGCGGAGCAGATTGCCCTCGAAATCATTGTGCGCAAAGGAAAACGCGGTGACATGGTTGACGGGTGCGTTGTCCGGTCCGAACAGGGAGATGCCTTCCATTTTTTCGCCCTTGGGCAGCCCCGCGAAGTGGAGCATGGTGGGCGCGAGGTCCACATGCCGCGCGATGCCTTCCTGGCGCAGTCCGGCATGCTGGTTGTCCGGAAGTTTGATGATCATCGGCACATGCAGCATTTCCTCGTAGAGCGTGTAGCCGTGCCACCATCCCTCATGGTCGTGGAATTCCTCACCGTGGTCCGATGTAAAGACAATCAGGGCGTCGTCGTAGAGGCCCCTGTCTTTCAGCCCCTGGAACAAGGCGCCGAGATGGCGGTCCAGATACTCGACTTCGCTGTCGTAGGCTTCGCGCATGGGGGCTTCGAGCGCGGGGTCCACGTTTTCTCTTAGAATGGAACGCGCATAGCCCACGCCGGGTTGGTCGTGCTGCATGAAGGGATCGTGCGTGTCCATGTAATGCAGATACAGGTAGAACGGCGTGCCGGCGGGCGCGGCCCCGGAATCAATCCAGGCAAGCCCTTCGCGCGTGACGGACTCGGCGGGCTGGTAGAAATCGTAGATGTTAAGGCCGCCGACGCCCGGCAGGAAACTCAGCCGCTGCGCGATGCGCTGCCGTCCCTTGCGCAGCACCTCGTACATGGACAGCCGCGCGGCGGAAGGTCCGGCGAAGAAATACAGTTGCGGCTTCAGGTCGGTGTAGTCCGTGAATCCCTGATCAAAGCCGAAGACGGCGGTGGTGTTGGGATTGTTGGACAACCCTTTGGTGTAATAACCGCCATCGGCGAGCAATCCGGCGAGGGTTTCGATGCCCTGCGGCAGCGCCGTCGCTTTGCCGGTGGCCCCATGCACTTCGGGATGCACCCCGGTAAACATGGTCGCGAAGGCGGGCTTGGTCCACGACGCCTGCGAGAAACTGTGCGGATACAACACGCTGTCCCGGATAAAGGCGTCCAGTGCGGGCGTTTCGGCGCGGGCATTGGGTTCATAGGCCCGCAGCACGTCGGCGCGCAACGCGTCAATGGCGACCAGGAGGATGTTCGGTCCGGCCGCGCCCGTCTTGGGCGCAAATTCTGGCCGCGTTGCGGCGGGCGCATTGATGCGGCCAAAGGCCGCGCCGCACACAATAAGCAGTACGTATGCGGCGACTCCCATGCCGATGAGGGCGACCGGAGACCTCCGGCTTTTTGCGCCGCTTACAGCGCACGCAATCATATAGGCCGCCACGGCGGCGACCAGCGCCGCACCCGCGACCACCATTGCAGTCTGGACATAGGGTGCCAGGCCGGCGCGCGCGTCCACCGGCAGACGGCTTACAATGTCGCGCTGGACGCGCCACAGGCCGATGACCAGTCCGCCCGCGCCCAGGGTTCCGCCGAGGCTCAAGGCAAAGGTTGCCGGCCACGGCGCAAAGCGGTCCAGCAGGAGGAAGAGGAAGATCAGGCCGCCCGCGATGCCCAGGCCCACTGCGGCAAAGAGCATGCCATAGACCAGCGGACCCCAGGTGAAGCAACTCAGTTCCGTGAGGCCGCCCAGCATCCGGTAAAGCCAGAAGGACTCGCCCAGACCGACGATGGCGCCGGCGATCAGGCCGGCAATCAGCCCCGCCGCCGCGCTGCCGAAAATCGCCGCGCGGTACCGCGCCACGATGTCCGCGCCGAGATGCAGGTAATCCTTCGCGGGCGCGCCCGCCGCCTGTTGCTGCGCGCTGGCCAGGGCGCTGGTGAGTTGCGCCTTGCTGGGCCTTTTGCGCAAGGCCAGGATCGGCAGGCCGATCAGGAAGGGCACCACGTCGCCGACCCACCAGCCGAGGTGCGCAAAAGTCACCGCCGTGGCTGCGCCGCTCTTGCCGCCGAGCAGGGTGACAAATACGATTTCGCGGATGCCTTCGCCGCCAATCGAGGGACCGATCACGGTGCCATAGATCATCAGCGGACTGGCAAAAAGGATGTCAAAAAGGCTGGTATTTGAGGCGCGAATGGCCATCATCGTACCGAAATACATGATGCAAGCCGCCAAATGGACCATCAGGCCGTAGAACACCGCAAGCAGCAGCGCGCCACGGTTGCCGCTGTAAGCCGTGGCCGCCGCGCCCAATTTATCCAATTTTCCCCGCACGACCGCTGGTGTGGGTAGCACCGCTACCAGCACTTGGATCACCCGGGGATTCAGGAGCAGCAGGAAAAATGTCGCCACCACTGCGCCAAGCACCACAAGTATGCCCGCCAAGACCACGGGATTGATGCGCAGATGCGGAATGCCCAGGCCGAAGGGCAACGTCAGGAAGACCAGCCCGGTAAGCGCGATGAAGCCGATCAGTTTCTCCACCGCGATCACCGTCGTGCATTTGATCACTTCGCCGGTGTAGCGTGAGGAGTCATAGAGCCGGTAGCCGTCAAGACCGATGGTGCCGGGCAGGAAAATCCCGATGGTCCGCCCCACAAACCAACTCTGCACCATGTACCAGAACGGCATCTCCAAACCCTGCCCCCGCAGCAGGATTCGCCACCGCAACACGCCGCACAGCATGCCCGACAGCCGCACCACGAGCGCAAAGGTCAACCAGAACACCACATGCTGCGCCTGCGCCTCGCGCACTTCGCGCACGACGTCGCCGGGTTTCACCCCGCCGAAGAGGTCCGGGCGCAGCCCGAAAAATTCCGGCCAGAACAACAGGACGAACAAGCCCACCGTGACGCATACCTTGATCGCAGTGCTGACAAATCGCTTCACCAGGCAAATTCCTCGTTTGTTGCGTAGTATTCAGGGTTGAGTGTTGTGTGCGGGCATTCGCGGCCACGCGGCCAAGGATAGCATATGGCCGGGGGGTGTGTCTTCCCCGGCGACGACATGGGAGGAGAAGGCGGACGGATCGGACGGATCAGACGGATCGGACGGATCGGACGGATCGGACGGATCGGACCGATCGGCCCAGTCGGGCGGGTCGGACAGGCGGGGAGGACGCGGATTATTCGGCCCAGGGCACTCGCAGCCCGAGGGCGTCGGGCGGCAGTGGGACATAGTAGAGGTCAAAAATCATCCAGCCGTGCCCGCCGGGGAGATCGTCGAGATAAATGCGCGCCGTATAATCATTTTCCGGCGCGGGTTGTTCAAGCACAAAGGGGTGCATGGGGCGCGATTCGATGTCCTTGGGAATCACCGTGACAACCTCGCGCGGGAGTGCGCTCAGGATTTCGCCCACGGCCACCTGCGCCGCGTCCCAGCGGACATGTTCGACGCGGAACTGGTCGCCGGAAAGGATCAGCAGGTCCTGTCCGTCCACGAGGATTTCAAAGCGGGCGAAGCGGACCGCCTGGTCGCGGTGGGTTTCGAGCACTTCATGGTAGCGTTGCTGCTGACGCGCTATCAGCGCCTCGAGTTCGCGCCGGTTCGGCATGCGCGCCAGGCGCGCCTTGGCCGCCTCCAGGTTATCCAGCGCGGCGGAAGCGTTCTGGAGCAGCACGTCCACCCCAAAGAGTTGATAGTTGAAGCCCGGCGTGTTGACGAAATCCGCCCGCGCTTCGGCAAATTTTTCATAAGATCGGGCGAGAGCGAGGCGATTTTCGTCGGTTGGGGCGTCCATGTAATCGAAGTAGGCGAAGATGGCATCCACATAACCGATATTTGTGCGGATGAGGTTCTGTGTCATGCGCAGCCGGTTTTCGAGGTCGGCGGCGGTGTCGGGATCGGCGATGCGCGGCCGGACGCGCCGGAACCGGTCCATCATCTCCCCGGCGACGGCGCGGCCGTGTTCGAGCGCGCGCATGGTCTCCGTCTGCCAGGGCTTGCAGCGCAGGTAGATGCGGCGCAGGAATTCCAGGTGTTCCTTGCCGCCGTCAATGGCCGGATAGCCGTCCGCCGGAAAGGTGCCGACGCGCATGTGGAGGAAGGAATTGAACTGGCCGTAGGAAATCGGCTCGATGTGCAGGCCATATTTGTAGGCCGACGGCGTGAGCAGGTAGATTTCCGCCATTTCTTCCGCCGCTTCCTGGCCGAAGTGAATGGCGCAGAAATCCCGGGCGATCTGTTCCGCCGACGCATTCGGATTCCACATCAGCCGGTAGAGCACGTAGCAATAGGCGCTGGTCGTATCCCAGCCTTCCCGGAGCGCCCCCGCCAGGCCCGCCGCGCCGCGCACGTTGCTGTCTTCGGGCAGCAGGAAGGTTTGCAGCCCCCGCTGGAAGTACTGTCCGGAATAGGTTGGGAACAGGTTGGCCGCCCCGCTTTCGTAGTAATTCATCGTCTCGAAGAGCACCAGCGTCTCGTGCGGCGTCAGGTTGAAGGTGGCGTTGTAGGGCTGGTGCCACCAGCGGTCCGCCCGCGTGATTTTGGGGATGAGATAGAGGTTTTTCGTGGGGATGGCGTCCGTGAATATCTCCCGGAACACGTCGGGCTGGCAATGGACCTCGTGTTCGCGCAAACCCCACGTGAAATGGAAATAGGTCTTGTCGAATTCGCCGACGACCACCTCATGCACCTTTTTCACGAAGGTGTGGAAGCGTTTCACGTAGGACCAGTCGCAGTCGCGGCCTTCCCGCGTCACATCAAAGGGACGGTATCGTTCCCAGAACCCGGAGATGTCGTCGTTGCACACCTCGATGCCGTCCAGTTCGGGCAGGGCGGTGAAGAGTTTGCGGAACTTCTCCTGCACCGCGTCCCAGAACTTCGGATCACAGGGCGAGAGGCTTGCGCCTGTTTCTTCGAGCAGCGAGGGGTGATAAGTGAATTCATTCGAAAAACTGAAGTATTTCATGTGCAGCGCGTGGGCGTAGGCGATCAATTCCCGCGTTTCTTCGCGGTGCTGCGCGTTGTTTGCCGCCTCCGGCTCGGCGTTCCACGGCACGAGATCAAGGATGTTCGGTCCCGACACCCAGTTGAAACTGTGACGCAGGGCGAGGCGCATCTGCGCCTTGTTCCGCCCGCCGAACCCGTGTCGGCCCCAGGCCGCCGCCAGGCGCACCTTCAGGGCGGGCGCGCGCACCGTGTTGATGTCCGGGATGCGCCGGTGTACCCGCAAGCGGTCCATCACCCAGTACAACCCGTAGACATCGCCAATCACCGCCCCGCCCGCCACAACGATCACCCGCCCGCCGGCCTGTTCAACCGTGCGGATTTCGTAGCCTTCGGGATCACGTTCCGGCTGAAGCGGCAATGCGCCGGTTTGGACAAGACGCGCGGTCTGGCGATTGCGCGCCGCCGCGCCCAGCAAAATCACATTGTCGGCCACGTCTTCCACCGCATCGGGCATCACGGCGATGGACAGGCCGTATTGCGCAGCGGTCTCCTTGAAATCCTCCAATACGAGCCGCACCGCTTCATCCGCTTGTTGGGAAGGGGATGTCACAATCGTCCATTGGTGTTCATCCGCCTCCGCAGCCGTGAAGCCCTGCGCAATCAGCGCCGCAATGAGCGTGATAGTCCATCTGAGCATGTTCTTGTCCCTGTTTCACTTTCCCATAAAGAACCATATATACTTTATCTGTTGCTGACACCCTTTTTCATTCCGGTGGTATGGGAATCCATGAAGGGGCACAGATAAGGCGATGAGGGTTTTGCCATGAAGCCGATGGGCGTGCTGCTGACGCTTGGGATTGTGCTGGCCCTGTCATTCTGTCTGGTTCTTGCGCTGTGGGGGATCGCGCGTTGCATCCGGAGCCGCGCGCGGAAGACGGCGATGGCACTGGGAATCGCGGTGGCCGGGATTGTCGTGTTCAACGCGTGGGCGATTTACGTTGTGGCGCCGAAGGGTGCCCGAACGATTGCGCAACTGGAACTTCCTGATGGACATGCGTTCGTCGTTCGCCATTACCGCTATGGGTGGCTGGAGTACCCGAAGGCCCGTTTCTATTCGCGCGGTCCGGAAGGTGTTTGGACGAGTTTTGGACTCATTTCCGAGTTGGTTGATCCGAACGCCACATCGCTTATCATGGACGCGCAGAAACAACAGGTTCATATGCCCGGAGTTGGCGACTATCGGATTCAAGACAACGACTTTGTGTTGCCCGACGGTTCCAGGGGCGTCAAGCGGCAACTCCCGTCTGGTATCGAACCGGGCGAAGAAGAACTTGACTGAGCGCCGTTGGATGCACGAAAGCAGTTCACCTTGTTGTGGATGGTCTCCACATGGTTTGTGCC
>CAZLII010000119.1:0-9522 GCA_964559065.1 uncultured Nitrospirales bacterium
TCCAAGGTGTCCCGTTTTGTTCCCCTCACCCCACCCCTCTCCCAGCGGGAGAGGGAGTTTATGACGAAACCTGAGGAATGCTGTTGCTCCCTCTCCCAGCGGGAGAGGGGTGGGGTGAGGGGGGCAGATCAACATAATAGAAGGCTTTTCTCAGCGCCAAGAATATTTTGGACAGCACTGAACCAAGGTATTCAATACAATCATCGGCGAATCAACAGGCGCGGATGGGCATCCGCATGACAACCGGAAGGGTATTGGATTACACTCTTTCTCGGCGTTGGCTCCCCTGCGCGGTCTGGCGCCTGGGGATGCAAAGGCAATAGACAGAAGGAGTGTACGCAACGATGATTCCACCGAAAACGGCGGAACGGCTTTCCAAGCGGATTGAGAAACTGCGGCAGTGGCGCTATGCGGTGGCGGCGGAGGCGCCACTGGAGATGGCGGAGACGATGGACCATTTCCGGGCGCCCCCGCAGATGGTGTACGAGGCAGCGCCCGTGGGCTGCACGTGGGGCAGGCACTGGGGCACGACGTGGTTCCGGAGCGTGGTGGAGGTGCCGCGCGCGTGCCGGGGCCGCCGGGTCTATTACCGGCACCTGAGCGTGGCGGAGAAACTGCTGTTCGTGGACGGCAAGCCTTGGGCGGGGATGGACCTGCGCCACCCGGAGGCGCTGCTGCTGGCCTATGCGCGCGGCGGCGAAACGATGCAACTGGATATTGAGGCCTACGCGGGGCATCCCTTTCCCGGCGTGGACGGCTATGACCCGCGCATGCGCACCCTGCATTCCGTTGGAAGCGCGCCGGACATGCCGCCGCCGCTCACCCTCGACGCGAGCGACCTCGTTGTGGAACGCGAAGCGGTGTGCGGCCTTTATTATGAGGCGAATATCCTGCTGAAAACGGCGTTGGCGCTCGACGAGAATTCCCTGCGCCGCGCGACGATTCTGGACCAACTCAACAAGGCCATAGACCTTATCCCCATGCACTGGGACACGGAGGAGGAACTCGAATCTGCGGCGCGCGCCGCGCAGAAACAGATCGCGCCGCTGCTCAAACAACGCAACGCGCCCACCACGCCGTCCGTCGGCATCGTGGGGCACGCCCACATTGACGTCGGCTGGCTGTGGCCGGTGCGCGAGAGCATCCGCAAGGCGGCGCGCACTTTCGCATCGGCGCTCAACCTGATGGAGGACTACGGCGAATTTCGGTTTATCCAGTCGCAGCCTGCGCTGCTGGAAATGATTGAAGATCATTATCCCGACCTGATGGCCCGCATCCGCAAGCGGGTGCGCGAAGGCCGCTGGGAACCCAACGGCGGGATGTGGGTGGAGGCGGACTGCAACGTGACGGGCGGCGAGTCGCTGGTGCGCCAGTTTCTCGAAGGCCGCAAAAAGACGGCGGCGCTTTTCGGCTACAAGAGCGACACGCTCTGGCTGCCGGACGTCTTCGGCTATTCCGCCGCCCTGCCCCAGATTCTCAAGGGCTGCGACATCCAGAACTTCGTCACCAGCAAGATCAACTGGAACGACACCAACCGCTTCCCCTGCGACACGTTCTGGTGGCGCGGCATTGACGGCACGGAAATCTTCACGCATTTCATCACGACGCGGACCAACGGCTACAACGCCGAAACCTATCCCGAAATCATGTGGGAATCTTGGCGGCATGTGCAGCATAAGGAGGCGCAGGACGCCACGCTGGTCAGCGTGGGCTGGGGCGATGGCGGCGGCGGTCCGACCCGCGAGACCATCGAGCACGCTGCGCGGATGAAGGACCTCGAAGGCTGCCCGAAAACCGACTGGGTCAATGTCTCGCTGTTCCTGAAACAGATGCGCGAACAGAGAATAGAGCGGCCCCGCTGGGTCGGCGAACTCTACCTGGAACTGCACCGGGGCGCATACACCTCCCAGGCGCGCAGCAAGCGCTGGAACCGCAAACTCGAACTGTTGCTGCGCGAGGTGGAACTGTACAGCGCCATGGCAATGGCTGACGGACTTGCGTATCCCGCCGACCCATTGCAGCGGCATTGGCGCACGCTGCTCACCAACCAGTTCCATGATATTCTGCCCGGCAGTTCCATCCGGCAGGTCTATGAGACCGCCGAGGCGCAGTACGCGCAGATGGAACAGGACTTGACGGCCCTGCGCCAGGCCGCGCTGGCGCGGCTGGCCGCGCGCTTTGCGCCGGACACCGAAGGACAGGCATGCCTGCTGGCCAATGCGTTGTCCTGGCCGCGCGACGATGTGGCGTGGATTGATGCGCCGGGTTTTAACGCCGCAGTGGACGCCGAGGGTAATCCCCTGCCCTGTCAGCCGGTGGACGGGGGCCTGGCGGTCCGGGCGCGCGTGGACAGCCTCGGCGCGGCGCCCATCGCGCTGCGCAAAAAGAACGGCGAGTCGCCTTCGCCCTTCCAGTACACGGGAAAAACCCTCGAAACGCCGCATTACCGCGTCACCTTCGACAAGACGGGGAAAATCATCGGCCTGTACGACAAGGCAGCGGACCGCGAAGTGGTGCAGGAAGGCCGCCGCTTGAATGACCTCTATTCCGCGGAAGACCTGCCCGTGTTCTGGGATGCGTGGGACATTGACGCCGATTACCGGGGCCGCATCCGCGTGGAAGACACGATGCTATCGCGCGAAGCCACCGCCGACGGCCCGCTCATGTTCGCGCTGCGGTCGCGCTACGCGATCGGCAAGGCATCCTCGCTCGTGCAGGACATGATTTTCTACGCGCATTCGCGCCGGATTGATTTCCGGACGGAGGTGGACTGGCATGAGCGGCATACGCTGCTGAAGGCCGGCTTTCCCGTGAATGTGCTCGCGGAGCAATGCCGCTGCGAGATTCAGTTCGGCCATGTCGAGCGTCCCATGCACCGCAACACCTCGTGGGACCAGGCGCGTTTCGAGATGTGCGCGCACAAATGGGTGGACGTGTCGGAAGGCGACTACGGCGTCGCCCTGCTGAACGACTGCAAATATGGCCACGACACCTTGGAAGGCATGGTCTCCATCACGCTGCTGCGTTCCGCGACCTGCCCTGATGAACGCGCCGAAGAAGGCGGGCATCGTTTCACCTATGCGCTGCTGCCGCATGAGGGCGGGTTCCGCGTGGACACCGTCGTCCGTGAAGCGTATGCGTTGAACGCGCCGCTGATGGCGCTGCGCATCGAAGCGCCCGCCGACGGCGCATGGACCGCTCCGGCAAACGGCGCGACGCAAAGCGTCGAGTTCTGCAGCGTGTCGAACCCGAATGTCATTGTCGAAACGGTGAAAAAGGCCGAACAGGACGACGCGATCATCGTGCGCGTGTATGAGGCGGGAAAAACGCGCGGCCCGGTCACGCTTGCCTTCTCCCGGCCCATCCGCAAGGCCACCGAATGCAACCTCCTCGAAGAACGCGATCAGAGCGTGTCCCTGCGCGACAACGCCATCCAATGCCGCATCCGCCCCTTTGAGATCAAGACCTTCAAAGTGTATTTCCGCTAAAGTTCTGGAGTACAGGCTTTAGCCTGTTCAGTTCTGGAGTACAGGCTTTAGCCTGTCTCGTTCTGTCGGACATGTCGGACATGTCGGACGAATCGGACACGTCGGACCAACACAGCGCAGGCGGCGTTTTTGCACTCCTCCCGCCTCCCGCCTCCCGCCTCCTTACCGACGCAGGCGGCGCAGGGCGACGGCGCGGACTTGCCGCAGGTAGTTGGCGCGGGCGCCGGAGACGCCGGATTGCAGGCATTGGTCAATCGCGGCGATGGCCTTGGCGTATCGCTTGCTCTCATAGTACAAGACCGCCAGTTCCGCCGTGCCGCGGTCGCCGGGTTGCAGTTCGTGCGCGGCGGCAAAATGCCGCTCTGCGGCATCGCGATCACCACGATCACGGGCGATCTTGCCGAGGTAGTATTCGGCGGAGGCGCGCGCTTCGCGGTCGGGTTGTGCATCAAGCACTTCGCGCCATTGCCCGATGACCGCCTCGGCTTCCGCACCGCGACCAAGTTGCAGCAGGGCGTCGGCGAGCGGCTCATAGACGGTGACGGGTGCATGGGGGCTGTCGGCGGCTTCCTGAAGATAGGGAATCGCTGCGGCCGGGTCGCCCCGATACCAAAGCAGACATCCCAATTGTTTCAGCGTATGCGCGCGGTTCTGCGGCCCGGCGAAGCGCGCCTGCAGCGCGAGCAGGTAGCGTTCCTGGGCGTTCTCCACAGCCCCCGCCGCCTCGAAGCGCATGCCCTCGCGCATGAGCACCTCGCCGATCTGCACGTCGAGCCGCGCCAACAGCGGCGGGACGAACCGGACATAGGCCAGCATGCCCAAGGTCAGGAGCACCGTCGCGGCGATGCTGATCGCGGCAACGACCCGGATCATCGCGCGGTCTTCCGGCGGTGCAAGAGATTGCGTCTCAGATGACTTGGCGCGTCGGTTCATGAGGGCGGCCCCCCGGTCGCTGCGGCGATCTCCCGTTCCAAAGCGTCCAGTTCCGCCCGGATCACCGACGCCAGCGGAACACCGCGGTGCTGTTCCAGCAGCGCGCGGTATTCAAAGCGCGCCTCGGTGGCGCGGCCCGCATCACGCAGGCGGCGCGTGTAATTCAGGCGGACAGCGGCGTTCCCCGGAAGCAGGCGCACGGCCTCTTCCGCCGCTTCCAGCGCCCGGGCGCGCCGTTGCAGCGCGGCCAGCGCCTCGCTGTAGTGCGCCAGCGCCGCCCCGCGCTCCGCCCCGGACAACAGTGGAACCGCATCGCGCAAGAGGCGTTCGGCGGCATCCCACCTGGCGGCGGCCAGATAGGCCCGGCCGAGCGCGACCAGCAACGGCCCGCGCACTTCCTGCGGCGGCGGCGCCTGCGCCAACTGATGCACCAGGATGTCGGCGATCCAACTCAATTCCTTGGCTACGGTGTCCGCATCGCGCTGCGTTTTGCGCATCTCAGAGGATTCCGCAAGCAATCGTGCAGTTCGCAGCATGGCGTCGGCGTCGCCGGGGTCCAGGGCCGCCACGGCCTGCAGGATGGCATCGGGGTCAACCCCGGCCTGCCCCCACAGGGAACGGCGTCGTTCGTAGGCGGCCTTGACGGCGGGGAGACGGTCCTCGCGCGGCAGGCCGCGGACTTCCACACCCCAGAGGTCGAGGCGATGCGGCGCGCGTTCAATTACTTCCTGCACCACGGCCTGCGCCAGTTCCGGGCGGTCCGTCATGCCCAGGTACATTTCCGCGATGTGGAAGGCGATGTCGGCGGCCTGGTCAGGCGTTGCCTGCGGCATGCGCCGCACGGCGCCCAACGCCTTGCTCAGCGCGTCAATACAGGCATCGGGTCGGGCGTGTTTCTGGGCGAAAATCCTGAAAATGCGAATGGTTTCGTCGTTGAGCGGGTCGGATTCCACGGCGCGCTTGAGATAGGTTTCCGCCTCCCCGATGCGGCCCGACTGCTCCAGGCACTGGGCCAGCATTCGCTGCACGGGCGCGCGGTTCGGCGTGCCGTGGCGCAGCGCCGCCAGCAGCAGGTCCTCCGCTTCCGCCCATTCTCCGGCGGCGTCCCGCCCGACTTCGCCGAGTGTCACGGCGTGCAGCAACGCGGCGCGGCCCGCCGCTTCATACGCCTCGGACAGGGTGTCGCACAGCGCGATGGCGCGGCGCGCGGCGGCTTCCGCTTCCTCCAGATGCCGGAGAAACGGCGCATGTTCCCGCGCGGGGGCGGCGTCCTGCGCGCCGGCGGATTCCAAGGCGCGGTTGATGTGCGCCTGCGCCAGGCTGATGTGCATGCCGGGGTGGTGGGGATGGCGCGCAATGGCCTCCCGGAACCGCGCAATCGCGGCGTCGAAGCGCCGCCCCCGCAAATCCAGTTGTCCCTGCGATTCCGGGAACCGCGCATCCCACGGCAGATAATGGCGCCCCTCGGACAAAATGGCGTAGGCGGCGTGCAGCATGCGCCGCTCGCCGTCAACATCGTCTTTCTTCGCAAAGTCGTTGGCCCAGTAGATGGCTCCCAGCGCGCGCTGGTATTGCCGCTCGCCGAGGAATGCCTGAACCTCGAAGAACGCGGCGATCAGTGCGACCAGCAGCACGACTGCGCGCATCGCCGTGGCGGTGCGGCGACGCAATGCGGGGCGGCCCGCGCCCGACAGCCCCTGCAACAGCCCCAGCAGGAGCAAGAAAATCCCGGCGGAGACCGGCACGCGCAGATTGAAGCCGAAAAAACCGTCCACGGCAAAGGCTGCGCAACACGCCGCGAGCGTCATGCCGAGTTTGCGCCGGTCCGCGTTTTTGGCAGTGTCCGCCGCGATGCGCAGGCCGGCAAGAACAGCCCAAATCAGCAGGGCGAGATACAGCGCGATGCCGGGCAGGCCGGCATCGGTCCCGGCCTCCAGCACATCGCAGTGCACATGAAGATTCTTCTTGCCCTCCGTGGCGAACCAGCGCTTCTCATAAGGCGTCCAGTAGCGGATGTTTTCCAGGGGGTAGTTGCCCGGACCCACCCCCAGCACGGGATGATGCAGCGCCATCCGCGCCGCGCCGTAGTAGCCGTTCAGGCGCAGCGCGAGGGAGCCGTCAATGGGCACCTCGCGATGCGGGGCGAATGAGACGGCGGTGACAAACGCCGCCGCAGCCAGCAATCCCGCGCCCAGCCCCAGGATCAGCAGGGTTGCAACGGCGGCCCGCAGCGGATTTTGAATGCGGCGGCGCGCCACCGCGAAAACGGCGATCAACGCGGCGACCGCGGCCAGCGCAACGCGCACCCCGCGCATCCGGGTCAGGTACAAGTGGCCGCCGATCAACGCGGCGAACAGCAGGAAGCCCCAATGCGCATGACGCCGCCAGCCCTTGCCCCCAGACGCGCTGTCAGCGGCGGGTGCGGCGCGCCCGCGCCAGGCCGCGCCAAGTGCCATCAGCAGCGCCATGACCAGCGTATGCCCCGCGAAATTGGGATTCGCATAGGTCGAAGGCAGGCCGTGGTATTCCTCGACATCCCGCACGGACCAGGGAAAGGGATCAAAACCGAAGTATTGGCTGAAACCGTAGAGACTCGACAGCGCCGCCGCCGCCGCAACGGCGGCCAGCAGACGCCAGGCATGTTCTTCCCGGGTGAAAACGTGCGCCGCGTGAAACGCGATCAGGGAGAAAACAATCCACGGGCGCATGGCGTTAAGACTGTTCGATGGATAATCCGACACCACCGCCGCCAGAGAATTCACGCCAAGAAACGCGCCGAGCAGCGGCAGGAGCGGCGAAACGCGCCGCGCCGTTTCGGGTTGCCGCATCGCCGCCGCTACGCCCAGGGCGGACAGCACGATCGCCGCAACAGCGCTGATCAGATATTTGATGGGACCCGCCGGATCGGAGGTATAGGGATAAAGCGCCAGCACGAGCAGAAAGACCCATGCGTAGAACACGGCGCGCATGGCGCGATGCAGCAGGGAGTCTTTTTCCGGAATGGCAATCATGAAGCCGCCACCGAGTTCCTCAGCCGGTTCAACAACACTTCCGGTGCGGAGTCCGGAAAGCCGTCGGGCATGTCTGGCACTATAACATATCCAAAGGCGGTGCGCGCCGGGGATTCCGGGGTGAGCGCGAGGGTCGGGGCTGGTATTGCCAGGCCGAATTCCGGGCAATACCAGCCCTGACAGGGTTGCGCTTCCCCCTGAATCCGGCGCGTTTCCGCAATGCCGAAGCAATAGACCCGGAGTTGCGCATCGCCCACGCCCACCCGCCAGCAATCGCCGGATTCTTCCATCACGGCGTCGGGATGAAAATGCAGGAAACTGGTCGCCGGTCCCCCATCGCCGATGAGGCGATCGGCCACGCCCCAGCATCCTTGCCGGTCATAATGGAAACACCGCTCATGCAGCACGGGCCGGTAGCCGTCATGCCGGACCCGCAACAGCGCGCCCTCTTCCGATACGGTCCACTCCAGCGTCTGCGGGCGTGCGCGCCGCCCCACGCGAAACACGGCCCACATCTCCATCTGATCGCGCTCGCTGACGCAGACCGTGTTGTGGGCGCGCGTGCTGCGGCAGTATTCGCGCCAGGGACTGCCCGCATAGCCGTGAACGCCGGAATCCACGATGACCCGCGCCGCGCCGATGCTGAATTCAAAGGTGAAGAGGTCCGCATGGGCATGCGCGGGCTGGTAGTCCGGTCCCGGCGGTCCCGCCTTCACGATCATGCGCCCCGCGCCGTTGTCGCGACCCATTACATAGAAACCGGAATCGGGGAACGCCGCGCATCCGCGCGGGAGACCTTCGGTCGGGCCGGTGGCGCGGTCGGGAGACCGGCCACAACTGGGGGAGTTCTGGAGTACAGGCTTCAGCCTGCAAATTTCTTGGAGACCTTCGGTCGCGCCGCTGGCGCGGTCGGGAGACCGGCCACAACTGGCGTCTGCATCACCACATTCTGCCGCCACAACCGCGACCAAGGCCTTCGCCGGCAGCACCACACCAAGCGCAGCATCATTGAACAGCGGAATCTCGCCATCCGGATGCAGCACCGCCTCCAGAAACGCGGCCATGCGCCGCGCCGTCTCGGCCAGCCACGGCGCATGGCACACGGCGTGCGCGATCAGCGCATCCTCCAGCACCAGCGCGTGGTACATCGGACTGCGCTCGTAATGGCCGCCATCCGCAAGTATCTGCTCCCGCACTTCCTGTTCCATCAACGCCATGCCCCGCCGCTGCGCCACATCGCCCAGCGCCGTGCCGCCCAGCGCCGCCCCGGCCGCCACCAGCGCCACGGCGTTCTTGAATAAATGATTGGCCCGGTTGTCGTACTCGAGGCAGCGCAGCAGATACACGCTTTGCTGGTGGATGCTTTGCCGCAGCAGCGGGTCATTGAAGCGGAACACCGATTCCGCGGCCAGCCAGTGCAGCAGGCGCGCGGACAACGGGAAAGCATCCCAGGCGACATCCGTTCCCGGCGGATTGCGCCGAATCCAGTCGTGCATCCACGCGAGCAAACGCGCGCCGTCACCCGGGTCGCCGGTTCCCGCCGCGCGTGCCAGCGCGAAGGTCCGCGCATATTCAAAATAGTGCAGGTGATACAGCCACAAGCGCACGGCGTCCGGCGCGCGCCACGGCGGCGATCCATCCGCGCCGCATGCGCGGGTCTCATGCAAAAACGAAAAGCGCCCCTCGCGGAGTTCCGCCAGCGCCGCAGCCTGCGGCGGTGCATGACGCGCCAGCACGCGGACATGCGATGCCAGGCGGTCCAGAACGGCTGCGTCCAGCACTGGCGCATCAGCGAGGAGCGGCGGGCGCGGGTGCAAGCCCAGACGACGGCGCAGCGCGTAGCGCGCGCGCCAGAATATCTGGCCGGGCCGCAGATGCCGCACCGTGCGGATGAATCGCCCTGTGTCGCTCATCCAAGATCGCCCCTTGGCGTTCCGGCATGTTGGTCTGTTCGCACTCTGGACAATCTGATTCAGCACCTTTTCGCAGTCAATGAACAATACCAAAGAGGCACTGTCATTATGAACATCCCCCGCTCAGTGATCCCCAGTTTTCAGATGGATCGATAGATAAAAGGCGCGCATGGTCTT
>CAZLII010000120.1:0-9485 GCA_964559065.1 uncultured Nitrospirales bacterium
CCAGGGTGCAGTTGTTCCTGCGCAATGCGGGAAAAACGCCGCTGCATTTTGAAGCCCGGTCCGAGATTCGCTTTCGCGGCAAGACCCCCGCGGAATTGCTGGCGGCGGATGCATGGGCTTGGCATGATCTGCCGGGCGCATGGCCGGAAGACCCGCTGACGCTGCCCCCCGGTGCGATGACGGTATGGAGTTTCAACGGATGTCGGGAAGACTGGGGCGTGGGCACATCCGTTGACGCGACACTTGAATTGGGACGGGAACACGGTCCGCAATCCCTGGCCTTCGACCTTGCCCGGCCGGATGCGTGGATCGCCGCCGTGACCTTTCTGGGCGCGGAGGACCGTATCTATCCGGACCGGATGGTCGCGCATATCACAAATAGCGCGACTGCGCCGCTGCGGATTGTCTCCTGCCGACTGTGGCTGCCGGAAAGCAATGCCACATGGCGCGCACTGCACGCGCGCGACGTGTTGTCCGGCGTCCAGACCCTTCCCGCCGACGGCGTGATCCCACCGGGCGACAAGGGTATTCTCATTGCAGTCACGGGTGACCTTCCGCTGACGTATGTGATTGTGGAATTGCAGACGGAACTCGGCGGTGTCCCGCGCACGCTATGGGCGCATCTGCGCGTCAAGCGGGAAGCCTTCGACATCAGCGGCGGCTGGGTGAACAGCACTGTCAACGGAAAACACACACTGACATTCGAGCCGTTTCTGAAAACGCTGAAGAGGATGCACATCAATACCGCCCACATCGGCGACAATATTCCCGGCTATACGGACCAGACGGGGCCGGACGGCTTATACACGCGCTATCCGCTGAAATTTTTCCATAAACTGCAGCCGTTTGAACATTACGATACGAATGACATGCTGTTGCGCATCCACGCGGCGGAGTTTATCGGCGAGCCGCAATACGGCGGCGGACGTCCCGTGCCGCCGATGGAGGTGTGGCAGGCGTTCGCGCCATACCAGCGCACGCGCATCGCCACCACGGTGACGCACAGCGAGGAGCGTATCTGGCGCTTCTACGCCGGGCTTTCGGACTATCCCCACTACGACGCCTACCGCGTCACCGCGCCCTCGCCGGATATGTGGCGGAAATACGACCGGTGGGGCGATGTCCGCATCGCCTGGGGCGCGCCGCTCGAAACCATCGGCGACATGTGCCGGTCGCTGCGGGAACTGAACCGGCCCATGCCCACGGCGTACTGGTCGCAGGGGCCGCATGAGGGCTGGGGCATGTATGGCTGGCGACGGCGCACCTCGCCCACGGCCGACGAAATCCGCCTGCAGGCCTACCACGCGCTCAGCAGCCGCATCACATCGTTGTACTGGTTCAACCTGAGTCTGAAATCGTTGGTCAAATTCCGGGATACGCTGGACGAACTGGTCCGGTGCGGGCGCGAGATGCGCATGCTGGAGGATTTCTATCTCGAAGGCGATGCGTATCGCTGGGAACAAGTGCGGCAGGATGGCAAATTTGATTGGGAACTCGCGTCCGTGGTCGCGCCGCAGGGCGCCGTCTTGTTCGCGCTGGACCTCGATTATGCGCCGCATCCCGAGGACCGCGTCTTCGTCTTCGGCCCGCCGCGTGAGAGCACATTCACCTTTGCACTGCCCGCCTGGTTGCGGCGGACGGTCGAGGTTTTCCGGGTGGACGCCGATGGCGTCCATGATGTCAGCCACGAACTGACGGAGCAAGGCGTCCGCATCCATGATACCACCCACAAGGTCGCCATCTATATTGCGTCTGCAACGCCCGGAATGCGTGATGCCCTTGAAACGAAACGGCGATCGTTGGCGTCGTATGAAGCAGCCTTCGGCTTCGATCCCGCGCACAACGACGCCGACTTTGAAGTGCTCGCCGCGTCTTTGCGATAACGCGCCGAGTGATTCGCCGCCGCCTTCGATGTTTCTTTGTGCGGCGAGTATGCCGCTGCATTAGACTTGGCTTCGCCGCATGAGGAACAGGGGCGATGGACGCAAGGGATGCAATCACATTGGCAACTCAGTATCACGAGGCAAGCAAACATCATTTCCACCGCTATGCGCGGTCGCCGGGATATATGGACTGGGCCAATCAACCGGACCCGTTCCGGCGTTACGCAGGGTCGCCGCTAATCCTGCTGCCGTTTGCCGAACCCGGCGATTCACCGCCGTATGAGGCGATTTATTCAAGCGCGGCGCGCGAAGCGCGGCCGCTCTCCCTGAAGACGATCGGTATTTTCCTGGAGCACAGCCTGGCCATTTCCGCATGGAAGGAGTACGGCGGTTCGCGGTGGGCATTGCGCTGTAATCCGTCCAGTGGCAACCTGCACCCGACCGAAGGCTACATCATCGCCGGGCCGGTCGCAGGGGAATGGGACGAACCGGGGGTTTTTCATTATGCGCCCGCAGAACACGGTCTGGAACGACGTGCGCGTTTTGCGTTGGGTCTGTGGCAGACAACAGCCGGCGAATTCCCGGCGGATACGTTTTTCGTGGGGCTGAGCAGCATTGCCTGGCGCGAAGCGTGGAAGTATGGCGAACGCGCGTATCGTTACTGCCAGTTGGATACGGGCCATGCCATCGCGACGTTGCGTTTGGCGGCCGCCGCGCTCGGCTGGCGAGTATTGTGTCTGGAAAGTCTCTCAGATGCGTCGGTGGCTGCGTTGTTGGGGCTGGACCGCATCGCCGGCGCGAAGGGCGCGGAAGCGGAACACCCGGATTGTATCGCCGCCGTGGTTTCTGGCACGCACGGACAATCTGTTCCGCCGACACTGCCGGATACGTTTATTCATGCCGTTCAGGAAGGGGAGTGGTTTGGTTCGCCCAACCGTCTCAGCCGGAAACATGTTCCGTGGCCCGCGATTGACGCGGTCTATCAGGCGTGCATGAAGCCGGCAACCGAAGCGCCGCATTATTCGTTTGTTGCGGATGTTTCAGAGGTAATTGGAGAAAGTTCTTTGCAGGCTAAAGCCTGTACTCCAAACTTAATGCAGGCTGAAGCCTGTACTCCAAACTTTGGGGCGTTTCAAATCATCCGGCAGCGGCGCAGCGCCGTGGCGATAGATGGGATATCGGAGTTTTCCGCTTCCCGCTTTTATGCGATGCTCAGGCGGTTGTTTCCTGCAGCAGGTTTTGCGCCTTGGGATACTACCCTGCAAACGCCGCATGTGCATCTGATCTTTTTCGCGCATCGCGTTCAGGGGCTTCCCGCCGGGGCCTATTGCCTGGTGCGCAATCCAGATGAGGAAGTATCGCTGCGTGCGGCGATGCAGTCGTCATTCGATTGGTTGCGCCCGACGGATTGTCCCCCGGAGATTCCGCTGTATCGCTTGCAGGCCGGCGACCTGCAATCCTTGGCGCAGACGCTGTCGTGCCATCAGGAGATCGCCGCGGACGGCGTGTTTTGTGTTGTCATGATCGCGCATTTTGAGCCTGTGTTGCGGCAATCCGGCGCGTGGATGTATCCCCGGTTGTTCTGGGAAGCGGGCATGATCGGCCAGGTGCTCTACCTGGAGGCCGAGGCCGCCGGACTGCGCGGCACCGGCATCGGCTGCTATTTCGACGACGGTGTGCACGAATGGCTCGGAATTCAGGACAGGTCATTCCAGGCGTTGTATCACTTCACCGTCGGCGGCCCGGTACACGATCCGCGCCTGAGGACATTGCCGCCATATGGCGAAATGAGGAAGAGCGGGAGAGTACGAAAGGGATAGGGCCTATAGGACACATAAGACCTATAAGACCTATAAGACCTATAGGACCTATAAGACCCATAAGACCTATAAGTCACATAATTCATATAATTCCTATAGGCCTCACGGCATAAGCGGTGTAGAATGGAAAAATGCGAAAAGGAACCCGTAAAATAGCCTCGGGATAGTGAAGTGCTTTCTTGAGCCATGGTAGGTTTTTTGTGTCCCATATGTCATATAGGTCCTATAGGTCTTATAACTTTTCCCTATAACCAAGGATTCAGATCATGCCCAGGCGATTCATTCCTGCCCATGGCGGTTATGCAAATCTGCTCTCCTACAGAAAAACGCAGATTATTTACGATGCCACAATCCGGTTCTGTAACCGCTGTGTTGCAGGGGACGAGTCGCGCGAATTATCCTCTGAGGTCATGGTGGCGCTCCACACCTGATTCGCGCGGTGCGAATTGGCAGGGCGGCACGCAGGAGGCTTTTCATGTCGGATTTCGTGCTGTCGGGTGTAGAGGGGGCTGTTTGCGTGGTCACCTTGAACCGTCCGGAAAAGCGCAATGCGCTGACTTTGGAAATGTTGGAGGACGTGGCCGATGCGGTCGGCGCGGCGGGACGCCGTCCGGAAATCAGGGCGGTGATTCTGGAAGCGAATGGCCCGGTCTTCTCTTCCGGCGTTGATCTCATGGCCTTGGGCGCGCTGCGCGCGGAAGCGGGGGCGGAACAGCCGGGGCGTTTTCTGCGCCGTATCGCGGAGCGTATGCAGCGGGCGCTGCATCTTGTCGAAGGCGCGGAATTGCCGGTGATTGCCGCGATGCAGGGGCGTGTCATCGGGCTGGGGCTGGAACTGGCCCTGGCCTGCGATCTGCGCGTGGCGGCGGAAGACGCGGCGATCAGCATTCCCGAGACGCGCCTGGGGCTGATTGCGGATGTGGGCGGCACGACGCGCCTGAGCCGCATCATCGGCCCGGCGCGCGCCAAGGATATGCTCATGACCGCCCGAACGGTGGATGCCGGAGAGGCGCTCGCGTGGGGCCTGGTCAACCGCGTCGCGCCCGCTGCGCAATTGGCGCAGGCGGCGCGCACCTTGGCGGCGGAAATCGCGTGCAACGCGCCGCTGGCGGTGGGCATGGCCAAGTTGATCATAGACCAGGGCGACGGTCTGGACCGATACACGCAAATGGCGCTGGAACGCTGGGCGCAGAGTCTGCTCATCAGCACCGATGATGTCGGCGAAGCAATGGCGGCGTTCATGGAAAAGCGTCCCCCACAGTTTCACGGTGCATGAATACAAAGAGACAACAACAGGGGAAATGAAACCATGCTGGCGCACAATGTCTTTTTCTGGTTGAAAGAAGGGCTGTCCTGCGAGGACATCGCGGCGTTCCGCGCAGGGCTGGAATCGCTGGCGGGGATTCCATCGCTGGCGGGGATTTATGTGGGCACGCCCGCGCCGGTCCCTGTCCGGCCTGTGATAGACAATACCTTCACCTTCGGGCTGACGGTGCTGTTTGCGGACATCGCGGCGCACGACGCCTATCAGGAGCACCCGCTGCATCGCGCGTTTCTGGAACGGTTTGGCGTCTTTTGGGACAAGGTGCTGGTGTACGACGCCCAGTGATCATTTCCGTTCCCGGATGGCTTTCGCCGCGATACGGTCCACCATGCCCGGCGCGATGAGTTTCATCCAGCGGCCCGCCTTTCCGCGCGGGGAAGTGATGACCAGGCGGTCGCGGCGCGCGGCCGCGCGCAGGATCATCGCCGCGCATTCTTCCGCAGTCATGATTTTGTCTTCCCGCATGGGGCTTTGGCCGATGGGCTTGCCGTCCGCGCCCAGTGCGCGCCGGTGAATTTCGGAAAGTACAAAATCCGGCGCAGCCATGGTGATACTGACACCGCTGTCGAGCAGTTCCACCCGCAGCGAATCGAAGAAACCAAACATGGCATGTTTGCTGGCGGCGTAGGCGGTGCGCGTGGGCACTCCGGTCAACCCCGCCACGCTCGACACGGCGACGATACGGCCGCGGCGCGCCTTGAGATGCGGCAGCGCATGATGCGTGCAATACACCGCACCCAGATAATTCAGGCGCATCAGACGTTCGAAGATGGACAAGTCGGTGATCTCCTCGAACATGGTCCACATGGTGCCGCCGGCGTTGTTCACGAGCATGTCCAGTCCGCCGAAGGCGGCGACGGTGTTCTCCACCAGCGCACGACAGTCGGATTCCTGCGTGATGTCGGTGGGAATGACCAGTGCCTTCGCGCCGTGGTTTTGCACTTCTTGTTTAAGGCTTTGCAGACGGTCCGTGTTACGTGCAGCCAGCGCCAGGAACGGCCGCTGCGGGGCCAACGCCAAACACAACGCGCGGCCAATGCCTTCGGACGCGCCGGTGACGATAATCGCCTTGTTCTCAAACACATTCATGGACCGGTGCTCCATTGGGCAAAGGACGGGCACGCGCTTATCCGACAAGCCCCTTCAATATCTCGACCCCTTTGCGAATCACGTCGTCGGGGGCGGCGAATGAAATGCGGAAGTGCATTTTCTTTTCCGAGAAGACGCTGCCCGGAATGATCAGTACGTTGTTTTCGATGGCTTTTTGGGCAAAGGCATCGCCGTTCTTATCGGGGGGAGACGGGAAAATGTAGAATGCGCCGCCGGGCTTCACCACCTCGAACACATCTTTCAGCCCTTCATAGACAATATCGCGTTTGCGGCGGTAGGCGTCCACCTTCGCGCACATGTCGGCCTTGAGCGCCAACACAGCCGCTTTCTGCGCAAAGGACGGCGCACAGACGAACGTGTATTGCTGGAGGGTGTTCATGTGCTGGATGATTTCTTCCGGCCCCGCGGCGTATCCCACCCGCCAGCCGGTCATGGCGGCGGACTTGGAGAAACCGTTCAGCACAATGATGTTCTCGTACATGCCCGCCATGGTGGCCGGCGCGTCGTCATAACTCAATGATTCGTAAATCTCGTCGGTGATGACCAGCAGGTTGTGGCGGCGGGCCACGTCTGCGAGCGCCTGTAATTCCGCCTTGTTCATGGTGACGCCGGTGGGATTGGACGGGCTGTTGACGATCAGCAGTTTGGTTTTTTCCGTGATGGCCGCCTCAACCGCCTCCGGGGTCAGTTTGAAGTGCGGATAGGTATCCACCGGTCTGCTCACGCCGCCCAGCAAGTTTACGAGATGCTTGTACATGACGAAGTAGGGATCGGCGCAGATCACCTCGTCGCCTGGATTCACCGTCGCCATCAAGGCCAGAAACAGGCCCCCGGACACCCCGGAAGTAATCATGATGTTGTGCAGCGTCACGCCGAACTTGTTCTGATAATAGGCGCCCACAGCGTCGCGCAATTCCTCAATGCCCCACGTCTGGGTGTAGGAATTGAATCCCGCCTGGATATGGCGGACGGCCTCTTCCTTGACCAGTTCGTCCACATCGTAGTCCGGTTGACCGATGCTCAGGTTGACGGGGTTTTTCAATTTTGCCGCCAGGGCGAATATCTTTCGAATGCCGCTGGCGTCAATGCATTGCATGCGTTGGGCGCTGAAACTCATGGATGTGCCTCCGGAATACATTTGATGGACGTCAAAGCGCCGAATCATTCGGCGCAATATCCTGAAGTGGGCGCAAGTATAACGCAGAGCAGCGGCGTTTCCAAAACCATGCCGCTCAAATTCCAAATCTTCCCCGGCAGATTTCAACACAGTGAGATTTCCAAGGCTTTATACGCCCAATCCGCTTCTGTTTTCGCCCGTTTTTGACAACAGCGTTGTCTTTCACTATACTGTGTTTCTCGCGGAATGTGCTTTTCTGGGTCGCTTCAAGAAACCACAGGAAGGGAACTATGCAAATTTTTGTGCCAAAAGAAACATATCCGGGGGAGACCCGGATAGCAATGGTCCCCGATACGGTCGCCAAACTGACCAAAAAAGGGGCGGCCATCTGCATCGAATCGGGGATGGGCATGAGTTGCGGGTATGAGGACGATGCCTTTTCCTCGGCGGGCGCGACCGTGGCGTCGGACCGCGCAGATGCGCTGGGAAAGGCGGATATGGTGCTGCGGCTGCGCAAGCCGACCGTGGAAGAGGCGGGGCAACTCAAGCGCGGCGCGATCCATGTCAGTTATATGGACCCGTTCAATGATCACGCCTTGGTGGATGCCATGGTCGCCCAGGGCGTCAGCGCCATTGCGATGGAGATGATCCCCCGGACGACGCTGGCGCAGAAGATGGACGCATTGAGTTCGCAGGCGAACCTCGCGGGTTACGTGGCGGTGATTATTGCGGCTGTGCGCCTGCCGATGGTGTTTCCGATGATGATGACGCCGGCGGGCACCATCAAGCCGTCGCGGGTGTTCATCATCGGCTGCGGCGTGGCGGGGCTTCAGGCGATCGCCACGGCGAAGCGCCTGGGCGCGCGCGTGGAGGCTTTCGACACGCGGCCCGTGGTGGAGGAGCAGGTGCAGTCGCTGGGCGCAAAGTTCATCAAGATTGATCTCGGCGAGACGGGCCAGACCAAGGACGGCTATGCGGTCGAATTGACGCCGGAGCAGCGCCAGAAACAGATCGAGGCGATGGCGAAAGTGATCACACAATCCGACGTGGTCATTACCACGGCGCAGGTCTTTGGGCGCAAGGCCCCGGTGATCGTCACTACCGAGATGGTGAAGACAATGCGGCCGGGCAGCGTGGTGGTGGATTTGGCGGTCGAAAGCGGCGGCAATGTGGAATGCGTGAAGCAGGGCGAGGAAATCGAGGTGAACGGCGTGAAGGTGATCGGGTTTGAGAACCTGCCGGGACGCGTTCCCGTCCACGCCAGCCAGATGTATTCGGCGAACCTGGGCAATCTTATCGAGCATTTCTGGGATAAGGAGTCTAACGCGTTCAAATTAAATCTTGACGATGAAATCATGCAGGGTTGTCTGATCGTGCATGAAGGTGAAATCCGCAGCGAAATGATCAAGAAAGCGAGGGAGACGCGGTAATGGATCCGATGTTGCTTCTGCTGTTCATTTTTGTGATTGCGATATTCCTGGGACTCGAATTGATCTCGAAGGTTCCGTCGCAATTGCACACGCCCCTGATGTCAGGTTCCAACGCCATATCGGGCATTTCCATCGTGGGCGCCCTGATGGCGGCGGGACTGGCGGGAGACACCGTCCTGGGCGCGATTCTCGGCCTTCTGGCCGTGATATGCGCCAGCATCAATGTGTTCGGCGGCTATCTCGTCACCAACCGGATGCTTGAAATGTTCAAGCACAAGGAGAGGGGCAAATAATGGAACTTCGCGAAACCCTCATTACCCTCAGTTACATCGCTTCGGCGGTGCTGTTCATCCTCGGTCTGAAAATGCTGAGCAAGCCCACCACGGCGGTGCGGGGAAACATGATCTCCGCCGTCGGCATGCTCATTGCCATCGTCGCCACGCTGCTGTACCAGGGCATGAGTTATCACCTCATCATCCTGGGCATGGTCATCGGCGGACTGGTCGGTTCCATCGCGGCGTTGCGCGTGCCCATGACCTCCATGCCGGAATTCGTGGCGCTGTTCAACGGGACCGGCGGCCTCGCCAGCATGCTGGTGGGCTGGGCCGAATACAACAAGTTATTCGGCCACTATGAGGCGGATGCAGTTCCGCAGGTCACAATCATTGCCACCTATCTGGCGATTCTTATCGGCGCGGTTACTTTCACGGGCAGCATGGTCGCCTATGCGAAACTGGCCGAGCGCATCAGCGGCAAGCCGGTGCTCTTCAAGATGCAGCAGGTGGTCAATGCAGCCATCGT
>CAZLII010000121.1:0-9478 GCA_964559065.1 uncultured Nitrospirales bacterium
CATTCCGCTAAAGTGTTACCAAGAATTGACGAGCGGGCAAATCCAGGGGTTGTCACCTCACACGGCGCCGTTGCAGGGCGAGCGGCACCCAGGCAAAGGCCATGCAAGAGAGGATAAGGCCAATCACGAGCACCCCGCCTCCAGGGATACGAAAGTCAAAGTTCCAGGCGACGATAAGCACCGACAGATGCAGACCTACAATGACTGTCAATACCAGTGTGGACAATACGCCGTGACGCCACGCCCGGCCATACAATGCGATCAGGCCAATCCCATATCCTCCGTACACAAACACGACAACAGGATCGATTTTAGGTCCGAAGATAGCGCCCGCTGAGATCAGTGTTGCGGCGGCGCATGCGTACAGCATCCGACCCCATTCCCGCCGGGGAAACCAAGGTTCGCCGCAACGTTGGCGTAAGGCCGCCCACGCGAGCGCGGCCCCTGCGCCGAGTATCACGGAAAAGTATACGCTAACCGCATGGCCAAATTCCTGGATGAGTATCTCCGGGTTCGGAGTCAGAACGATCACCGGAAACGAGGCCAGCCACGCCAGCACCAGAAGCCGTCCGGTGAAGAGCATGACCCACGCCGCGAAGATAAATGTGGCGGCGGCAATAACGATCATCTCCACTTGAATCCTGGGCATTCGCGCACGCTCAATAAGTACGTTGATGCAACAGGCGGCGCCCACCAGCAGCATCGCCGTGGCGATGGCCAGTGCGCCCGCGGCCAGTTTGGCGCGTATCTGCGTCTTGAGGGAAAGGGGGCGCGTGCAGCAAAACGCGAGATAGTTGTTCGGAGAACGGAGGGCGTAGAAACCGACGCCGAACGCGATGCTGCCGGGCAGGAACATCAGTGCGGCATTCTCAAATTCCAGGTAATTGTGCAGACGCCATCCCTCAAACCTGTACAGTACAAGCAAGATCACCTTCAATACCAGCAAAATGCCCAGCACCATCGCCGTAATCCGGGGCAGCCACACCATGTAGGCCCGCCACTCAAGACAGAACTGTGCCCGAAAAGCAGACGGAATCAGTCGCCGCCAGCACGCGGTGACGGATGACACGATTTCGCATTGCCGCAAAAATTTCGTGTATGCCGCGATGTCAACCCCCCGCCGGGACGCCGCATGCCGCGCGTTCCGAAGCGCGATATAGCCCGTGCTGGCGCCCAGCACGGTAATAATCCCGTATAGCAACATCGCGACACCCACGGATGCAGGAGTTCTGGAAGACAAAAGCAGCGCGACGCTGATGACCGTTCCAAGCATGGCCGGGATTGCCTGTAAGACCCAGTGCGCCAGCCCGCGATAAATGCCGTACGCCCCCATCAGGTTAACAAGGGTTTGCATCCACAGGGTCAGCGGCAACATCGCGATGGGGTATGCCCAGGATGGCGGCAGGTCCGCCTTCGGAAGGTAGCGGTCCTGAACCCACCCAAGAATCAGGCTGAACAGCATCATGATGGTGACGCGGTAGGCGCTCAGCGCCGTGAACAGGGCGCCGGTGCTGATCGGCAGGCTGTACATCCTCGGGGGCGGGATCAGGCGCAGGTTGCTGGGAGTGCCCTGCAGGAACATACAGCACAGGGTTATCAAGGTTACGGCCAATGGGATCGTCGCTTCGAATTCCCGAAAGATTGCGTTCTGGGATTCGAGAACGCCGAAACTCCAAATGACGAGTGCGCCGATGATGAAAAAGGCCCACGTCTGCCGGAATTGTTCCCAAAGGAGCATCACTGTTGGGTTTCTCATGATTTACACCTCCGCCCATTCCACCGGCCGACCCAGCCGCGCCAGGAAGACATCTTCCAGCGACAGGCCGTCCACCGCCGTCACGGCGCCGCCCGCCTCCGCCGCAATGGCGCGGGCTTCCTCGGCGGGCGCGGCGAAGACAAGTGTCCATTCCGGTCCCTTGCCGCGCCACGCGAGCAGTTTGGGCAGGCGCGCGAAGTCCGGACGGTCCCCGGAAAAACGCGCCGTCACCTGATGATGTCCCGCCTTGATCTCTTCCATCGTCGCGTCGAAGACCACCCGGCCCTTGACCAGCATTGCCACGCGGTCGGCCACGCGCTCGACCTCGTGCAGCAAATGCGACGAGAACAGCACCGTCCGCCCTTCCTCGGCGGCGGTGCGGATCACGGCGGTCAGGATGTCCCGCCGCGCCAGCGCGTCCAGACCCGAAGACGGCTCATCCAGCAGCAGCAGGTCGGGCCGGTGGGCCAGCGCCGCCAGCAGCCCCGCCTTGGCCAGTTGCCCCCGAGAGAGCGTGCCCAGTCGGGCCTTCGGGTCCAGGTCCAGCACCCGGCGCAACCGCTCGGCATAATCATCGTCCCAGTTGGCGTAGAACGCCCGGACATAACGCATCAGTTCCCTCACCCGCATCCAGGACGGCAAGTCCCGGTCTTCCGAGAGATATCCGATGCGCGCCAACACGTCTTGGGGCTGTTCCACCGGGTCCATCCCAAACACGCGCACCGTCCCGCGCTCCGCGCGCAGCAATCCCAGGAGGTGGCGAATCAGGGTGGTTTTGCCCGCCCCGTTCTCCCCCACCAGCCCGAAGACGCCCCCTTGCGGCACCGTCAGGCTGATGTCGTCCAGGGCCACGACGCGTCCGAAGCGCCGCGTCAACCCGCGGACCTCGATAATGCCGTCCGCCATGTCCGGCTCGAATGAAATGGTCTCAGGATTCATGCAGTTTTTCCTCCCGTTCGCGCAACAACGCAATCAATCGCTCCAGCCCGATATCCATATGCCGGGCTTCCGCCAACAAGGCGTCCACCCGCTCTGAAAGAATCCGAAGCCGCTCCTGCTCCGCCAGCGGCGACCCCCGGTCCGACACATAGGTCCCAGCGCCCTGCCGCTTGGTGAGCATCCCCGCCGCCTCCAGTTCCCGGTAGGCCCGCGCCACCGTGTTCGGGTTGATCAACAGTTCCTCCGCCAACACCCGGATCGGCGGCAATTCCTCATTCGCGTGTACTTGCCCCGACGCAATCAAATACCGGATTTGGTCCACGATCTGCCGGTAGATGGGCTTGCCTTCCTGGGGGGAGATATGCAGTCGCATGACTATGTTTCCTTTCGCTCACACCTTCAGTGTATTAACAGTTTAACACAATTTTTGCCTCGTGTCAAGCCCCTACAGAGATTTTTTTCAGACGCTTTAATCTGCAAAGTTCTGGAGTACAGGCTTTAGCCTGTCAGGGCCTGTGCAAACCCCGCACGCTAAAGCGTGGACTCCAAACTTCGCCCAGTTCTGGAGTACAGGCTTCAGCCTGTCAGGGACGTTGCAAACCCCACACGTTAAAGCGTGGACTCCAAACAAAAACCAGTTCTGGAGTACAGGCTTCAGCCTGTCAGGGGGGAGGTCTGCGCCGTCCCGTTTGCATTTGGCGGCGCGTCCTCTTATTCTCAATCCGCAGGGATTACGGCGTATTGCCTGGCACATCCCAAGCGGCAAGAACCCCGGGAAGAGGATAGACAGCCTGTAATGCCAAGGGTGGTATATACTCCGCAATCGGAGACCTACAGCCCGAAAAACGTGATCAGGGCCATGTTGCGCGGCATGATTCAGTCGCGTTACATGGCGTTGCGGCTCGTGGTCAGGGACATCAAGTCGGACTACGCCAAATCGCAATTCGGCATGGTCTGGGAACTCATTGACCCGCTCGTGCTCGGTTTCATTTTCTATGCGCTCAAGCGTTCCCGGGTCATCATTCCCGGCGAAACCGGCATGCCCTATTCCATTTTCATTATCTACGGCCTGCTCATGTACGCCACCTTCGTCGAATCCGTGATGCGCATGGTAACGCTTGTCAAGAGTTCCAAGCCGCTTCTCTCGCATCTGAAACTGCCGCCCGAAGCGCTCATCCTCTCAGTGATCTTCCGCATCGCTTTCAATTGTTTTTTCCGGCTCCTGGTGATGCTCTTCTTCTCGCTGCTTCTGTACCGCAGCGCCCTTGCCGAGGGCCTCAGCGCCTTCTCCCCCGTCGGATTCATCAAGTTCCTGTTCCTGTTCCCGTCCGTCATTCTCGTCGGGGCGGCCATCGGCCTCTTTTTCGCCCCGCTCAACGCCATCTACTCCGACATCGGCACCGCCCTGCGCATCGGCCTCGGCCCCTATCGCTACCTGTCGCCTGTGCTGTGGCCGCTGCCGGTTACCGGCGCCTGGGCGTGGCTCCACACCACCAGTCCCATCGCCCCGCTCTTCCTTGACCTGCGCACCCTTGCCACTGAAAACGCCATGCACTATGGCGTAGACGTCTTCGCCCGGTGCGCCCTCTTCGGACTGGTCTTCCTCTTCGCGTGGTTCATTTTCCATATCTCCCTCACCGTGCTCTCGGAGAAAGCGTAGCATGGCCCCGATTGTCCAGGTGCAGAACGTTTTCAAGAAGTACTCCCGTAATGCCAATATCCACCTCGGCTACGGCATGCGCGACCTTTTCGACCACCTCCTCGGCAGGAAACCCTCCCTCGAACTGCGCAAGGACGAATTCTTCGCGGTCAACGACGTCTCTTTCGGACTTGAACAGGGCGACACCCTGGCGCTGATCGGGCGCAACGGCTCGGGGAAAAGCACCCTCCTCAAAATGATGAACGGCATCGTCAAGCCGGACGCCGGCCGCATCGTCATGGACGGCCGCGTCCAGGCCCTCATCAATCTCGGCGCGGGATTCAATCCCGCCCTCTCCGGACTCGACAACATCTACAACGCCGCCGCCCTCCACGGCTTCAACCGAAAAGAAACCAAGGCGATCGTGGATGAAATCGTTGACTTCTCCGAACTCGAAGAATTCATCACCAGCCCCATCGAAACCTACAGCAGCGGCATGAAGGCGCGCCTCGGCTTCGCGGTGGCCGCGCATCTGAAACCTGACATTCTTCTGATTGATGAAATCCTCGCCGTGGGCGATCACGCGTTCCAAAACAAATGCTATGCGCGACTGGAAGAACTGAAATCACAGAAAGTGACGGTTGTTTTTGTTTCCCATTCCCAAAGTGCGGTTATCAAACTCTGCAGGGAAGCGATTTGGCTGCACAAGGGCCGCATCATGGCCATTGGTCCTTCCAGAGACGCCGTTGAAGCATACAATGACTTTCTGGAAACGCAGGAAAAGGAGAAACTTTCGCGACAAAAACCAGCGAAAAGCGCCACGGCGAAGGAGCATCAACAGCGGGAACCGGAAAAGACCAAGACAGCCGAGAAATCCGAAAAGACCCTCTATGGCCCGATACATCCTGAGAGTGATTACGTGGAAAGCATTGCCTGTGAACTATTGGTGGACGGCCGGGAAACAGACGTGATTGGGATTCACAGCGAAGTCGTGATTCGCGTTTCTTTCACGCTGAGGCGGCATGTGCAGCATTTGTTTTCCACGCTCAATTTCTATCGAAAAGACGGCCTGCTTGTTGCCGCCATTGCCACGGCGGAAGACGACCGATTCGCTGACATTCACCTTGGACGTGTCACCTACGAAGTGCATATTCCGGATTTCGACTTCTGTCCGGGGCATTACGTCATCGTGATGCCGATCGCCGATGGGCAGCATTATCTCTGGCGAAACATCGTGAAAGAGTTTTTTGTAGAGAGCGGCGGGCGCCGTTGCGTGGGAATCAAACACATCCAACATAAATATTCGATTTGGGTGGATGGGGCCAAAGTTGACTGCACTCCCTCCGAGATAAGCGGAAACAACTCCATTCAACAACGTAGCGGGGAAACAACACCATGGGATTAGACATCAGGCGGCGATTCCGGCAATGGCTGATTAACCGCGTCAAAAAAAGCAAGCCGCTGTTGAAAATGCTTATCAAGACAAATGAAATGCAGGAGAAACTGGCGGCCAATGCGGAAGTCTTGAAGCCGATTGTAGAACGCCCGGAGGTTATCCATGAAATAGCGAACGAGCATCTGCTGCGGGGTCTGCTGGAAGACGACAATGCGCGCGGAATGATCTTACGCTTTTTGTCAGAGGATCGGTATCAGGAGGAAGCGATCCAGGCGTTGCGCGTGATCGAAAACAACGGGGTGCGTCAGAAGGTGCTCGATAAATTGTTGTCCGGTCCCTTGTGGCAGGACCCTTTCAGCAAAACGCTGAAGACAATTATGCAACATCCCAAGACAACGCCTCTTCTCGCGGGGGATGAAGCGCTGTCGAAGCGACTGGTTCAGGAAGCCCTGAAGACGGAGCCGTTTCAGGCTTGGGTTGCCACACAGGCCTCTGTGCGCCGCGCGGTGGCGGAAAGACTGGCGCAGTCAGCGATTTGGGATGAATCGTATCTTGAGTACTTGCGCCGCATTCTCCGCGATAAGCGCACCCTGGACCATATCATTCAGGACGACGTTCTGCTGGACAAGGTGCTGGCGGATGATCGCGCAATCGTCAGGACGGTGCAGGTGCAACCGGTCCGCACCAAACTGCAGGTGGCGCGTGCGCGCGAGACCGCCGCAAAACTCCCCTATCCATTGCCCGCGGTCGTGTTGTCATATCCGCGCGCCGGAAGCAATTTCCTGCAATCCGTGCTGCAGGGTTCCAGCGGCCTGAGATGCCAGAGCATCTATGGACAACTCACCGAAGGACCGCAATATACGTTGTCCGTCAAATCGCACAGCCCCTCCCCGGCATATCTTGAGGATGAATGGAAACGGCTGCTGCCGGAATTAGATTTGCCGCAAAAAATCATTCGCTTGCAACGCGATCCAAGGGACTTGATGATCTCATTTCTGGAATATACCGCAGCGAATAGAAAGACGGACATCCGACAGGAGGAGTTTCTGAACGGGGTGGACTTTTTCTACGCCAGCACCATTGACCGCGAGTATCGGCGGGCCTGCTATAAACAGGGCATGAGCGTGGCGGAAGCATTCAAGGAACATGTGCGCACCTGGTATGTAGAGCCAGTTCCGGATCGCTATGAGATATTGCCGATGCGTTATGAGGACCTTCTCCTGGATGCCCAAACCGCCTTTGGGAAAATATTCAATTTCCTGAATCTGGATTGTGAACTTGCGGAGAAGTTTTTGCAGATCAAGGTGTCGCTGTATTCGGATACGGGAAGGCAGCGCGCTCGCGTGCAGGGATGGCGCGAGAACTTGGAACGGTATGGCGCGCTCATCGCAATGGTTCAGGAACAACTCAAGGACGAGATTCGAATACTCGGATACGAGAAGGAATAGCAGAAGCGGATGTGGATTCCCGCCTGCGCGGGAATAAGGGAGCGGTGGCTTTGGGTACGATGTCCCATGCATGTGGTTGCGGCTGCGCCGCGTCAGGTGATGGATTCTGGACAACTCCGGTATCGCTCCGCGAGTACGCGTTCCACGTCGTGAAGGGTTCCGGTGAAGGGGCCGGGACGTTCCATTTTCAGGGAAGTGAGGGCCGCCGCGAAGCGGCAGGCTTCCTCCGGCGAATGGCGTTGCCGCCAGTAGCAGTAGGAAGCGAAACAGGTGTCGCCGCGCCCGGTGCGTCCGGAGAGGTTGCGTGCGGTGAAGGGCGCGGCGCAGATTTCGCCGTCCACGCAGACCAGCACCTCTGCGCTATGGGTGAGCATGACCTCCTTTGCGCCCCATGAAGCGAGGATTTGCGCGGCGCGGATGCGGTCGGTTTCGCCGGTCAGGATTTCCGCTTCGGCGGCGTCGGTCTTCAGGTAATGCGCGACGGCGATCACGTCCTTTTTGTTTTTCCAGTCGCGAAAGACCATGGGACCGTTTTCATTGACCCGCATGAAGCCCTGGGCGTCAATGGCGACCTTGCCGCGTTTCGCCATGGCCAGCACGAAAGATTCGGGGAATTCGCCCTTCATTAGCCCGCCGAGGTAATAGACATCCGCCGTGATATCCGGCGGGATGTCGCCAGGCTCAAAGGGGTCCGCCATGGCGATCGCTTCGCAGGTGCGCCGGTCGCGGTCGGGCGTGTGGTAGGTGTTTCGGATGGAGGTGGTGCGACGGGACTCGCGGACCATGTGCGGCACGTTATGGCGAGCAAACACGCTGAGCGCTGCATTGTCGTCGGGGTGCAGTTTGGTGATGGCGAGGAGATCGGCCCCGATGCGGCGCGCCGCAACGGCGGAATAGACCACCGCGCCGCCGATGGAATGCTCGATGCCCTCCGGCGTGACGATGATGTCCTTGGACAGCGCTCCAAGAATCAGCAAATCGCAGTGTCTCGCGGTCATCCGTCTCCGCAACTCATAGTTTCCCCGGAGTATAACATCATGATGGCGGGCGGCGCACAAGAAACTTCGTCCGCCCGGAAATCCGGCATTATCTCTGACACGGGCGTCAGGATGACGGCTATTTTGAAACCATCACTGCACTTTGTTGGTCACACCCGTAATGTGTTGGATGAAGCAGGGGCCATCCGTTTCGGCGAGATGGTCCGGAGAGCGGCTTACGCCGCCCTGCAATGAGATCAGGAGGCGGCAATGGTAATACGAAAAGATGCAAAAGGGTTCACGTTAATCGAGTTGCTGGTGGTGATCGCCATTATCGGGATTCTTGCGGCGATATTGCTTCCGGCTTTGGCGCGCGCGCGCGAGGCGGCGCGGCGGGCAAGTTGCCAGAACAACCTGAAACAATGGGGCGTGATATTCAAGATGTACGCAAACGAGTCGCGCGGCGAGCGCTACCCGCCGATGCTTGCGGAAGGCCGTGTGGCGCTGGTGGACTGCACCAATCCGGCGTTGCCGCCCGCCGGTATGGAAGACGCCTTTCTGGCGGCAGGCCCCAACGTGCGCGCGGTCTATCCCGAATACCTCACCGACCCGAAGATCGTGTTCTGTCCTTCCGACTCGACAGACGGCCCCCACAGCCTCGAGACGCCTGGCCTGAGCGGGACGAACTTCGGGCTGCCTTGCGCCGACACGAAACAGGGACTGCGCGCCGTGGACGAGAGTTATGCCTACCTGGGCTGGGTCTTCGACAAAGTGGAAAGCACCGATTCCCACCATGATTTCTCTTTGGGCACGTTTGTGTATCTGCCGATCTGCCCGGACCAGGTGGGTTATCTGGCCCTTAAACTGTTCGTGCCTGCGCTGTTGAACGTATCCCTGCTTGCGGAACAGGCGGACAAAGATGGCGATATCGGCGACATGTGCCCGGGATGCGGCAACGGCGGCGGCAATACGGTGTATCGCCTGCGCGAAGGCATTGAGCGGTTCATGATCACCGATATCAACAATCCCGCAGCCTCGGCCAGGGCGCAGAGTTCAGTTTTCATCATGTTCGATCACGTTTCGGATCGCGTCGAGGGCTTCAATCATATTCCTGGCGGTTCCAATGTGCTCTATATGGACGGGCATGTCGAGTTCATCCGGTACATTGCGGAGAATCCCTATGGCAGCGGGGGCAGCCGCGCACCGGTGAACGCAGGCGTCGCCAACGTCATCGGGGCCATCGGTTTCGGTCAATAGCGACGGAATGTGCTATACTCCTTTTCCGCCGCATGACGTGTTGCGGCGTGAAATGGCGCGGGCGCA
>CAZLII010000122.1:0-9446 GCA_964559065.1 uncultured Nitrospirales bacterium
CAGCGATAGACATAAACGATGGACGATGTTCTTCACGCTTTAGCGTGCTTGTACGTTGTTCACGCTTCAGCGTGCTGCCGAAGCCCGGCGCAAACCAGTGTGTGTGTGCATCCCCGGCATGCTGAAACACGAACAACATACTTTCATACTCTATGTGCTTGTGCACTATCGTTGCAATGCAAAAAAAATCTGCAATGCAACGATGCATTGCAACAAATTTTCTATGTCCTGATGCTCGTTCGCCCTCATAAATTATTGTTTACAAGAAACTTACGAATTCATGTCCACTTCCCTGCTTCTTGGCACAATTTTTGCGATTTGCGTGACAGCACTTCGGCGCAACAACTGAGGAGGATGCAACGATGGATATTGAACGTGCATTGCGGATGATAGCGGGGGGGGTGGTGCTGGGCAGCCTGGGACTGTCGCTGGCGCACCATCCGTACTGGCTGGGGCTGACGGCCTTTGTAGGCCTGAACCTGCTTCAGTCGGGCTTCACGAACTGGTGTCCGATGATGTGGGTGTTGGAGAAGGCGGGGATGCGTCATTGCGGCGGGTCCCGGTAAAGGATTGGCCCGATGCGGCAACCATCGCCCAAACGACGCGCCAAACGGCTGGAATTGCTGGACTTTTTCACGCGGTGGTGTGTGCAATGCGAGATGCAGCGGCTGAACCTGGAGCGGGCGCTGGCGGAATTTGGCGGGCGGGTGCGGGTGCTGCGGGTGGACGCGGAGGTGGCGCGGGAAATGGTTTGGCGGTATGATGTGGGCGAAGTGCCGACGCTGCTGGTGCTGGCGGACGGCGTGGAGGCGGCGCGGTTGGCGGGGGTGCAGCCGCCGGAGGCGATTGCGGCGGCGATTGCGCGGGGACTGGCGCGGCTCTCGAAGAACGGAAGCAAGTCGGCATCGGTTTCGGAAACAAGCATTGGACACGGAAGGAGCGCATTATGAATCGGGGCATGCGAATGGTTGCGTTTTCGATGAACCGTCCGCGCCTGGTGACGGGGGTGATGATCGCAGTGACGTTGGTTCTGCTGTTGTTGGCGGCATTGCCAACGCTGTTTCCAGGCGTGTTTTTCATGCTGCCGCCGCTCCGGGTGGACACGGACCCGGAGAACATGCTGAGCAGCGACGAGCCGGTGCGCGTTTTCCACAACCAAATGAAAAAGGCGCTCACACTGTATGACATCGTGGTGGTGGGGGTCGTCAACGACAAGGACCCGGACGGGGTCTTCAATCCGGCGTCGCTGGAGAAGATTCACCGGCTGACGGAATTTGCCAAGACCTTGCGCTGGCCGCGCCGGGATGATCCCACCCAGTACGACGGGGTGGTGGTGGGCGAGTTGCTGGCGCCATCCACGGTGGACAATATCGAGCAGGGCGGCCTGGGCGAGGTGCGGTTTGAATGGCTGATGCCGGAGCCGCCCCAGACGCGCGAGGAGGCGCTGGCGATTCGCGACAAGGCGATGCGCCTGCCGTTCCTCAAGGGCACGCTGGTGTCGGAGAGCGGCAAGATGATCTCGCTGTACCTGCCGATCACCGCCAAGGACCAGAGTTACCGCGTGTACTCCGCGCTGCGCCGGGAAATCGCGACCTATGACGGCGACGAGCAGTACCACATCACGGGGCTGCCGGTGGCGAACGACACCTTCGGCGTGGAGATGTTCATCCAGATGGCGATCTCCGCGCCGCTGGCGATGCTGGTGATCTTCATCCTGATGCTCGTGTTCTTCCGGAAACTCGTGCTGATTGTCTCGCCGATGATCGTGGCGATGGTGTCGGTGGTCTGGACCATGGGCCTGCTGGTCATCACGGGCAACACCGTACACATCATGAGTTCGATGATCCCCATTTTCATCATGCCCATCGCGGTGCTGGACTCGATCCATATCCTTTCGGAATTCTTTGACCGCTATCAGATAACCAAGGACCGGCGGAAAACGCTGACGGATGTGACGCGGACGCTGTTCATGCCGATGCTTTACACGACGCTGACGTCCATGGCGGGCTTCGCTTCGCTGTCGCTGACGCCCATCCCGCCGGTGCAGGTTTTCGGCATCTTCGTGGCCATCGGCATCGCCTCGGCCTGGTTTTTGACCATCTGCTTCATCCCCGCGTACATCATGTTCATTCCACAGAAGAAACTGGAGAACTTCGGCGCGGTGCATGCGGAAGGGGCTGAAGCAACACCCGCTGCGCATACGCCGGTGGAACGCATCCTGGGCTGGCTGGACCGCTTCACCTGGCGGCGGGTGAAACTGATCTTCGTCGGCGCGGCGGTGCTGGCTGTGTTGTCCGTGTACGGCATCAGCGCCATCGTCATCAACGACAACCCGACGAAGTGGTTCAAGGCGTCACATCCGATCCGGGTGGCGGACACCGTCCTGAACGAGCATTTCGGCGGCACCTATATGGCCTATCTTGCCCTGCGGCCCACCGGCGCAGCGGAAAGCGCGGCGGATTCCCTGGCGGGCATGCGGCAGCGGCTCGAGGCGTTCGTGCGCGAGCACGAGGGGATGAGTCCCGGCCTGGCGGAAGCGGCGGCGGCCCTGCGCGAGCAGGCGGACGCCGCGGGCGCGCGCGGCGCGGATACGGACGCGCTCCTGACGGAAGCGGCGGACTTCATCGAGGAGCGGCTGGCGGCAGCGGAGGGCGACGCGGCCTATGCCTGGGAGGACCTGGCGAGATTCATCGGCGTGGAGCGCCAGCGCGACGAGTTGTTCAAGCAGCCGGAGACGCTGCGTTATCTGGAGCAAATGCAGCAGGCGCTGGAGGCGACGGCGGTGGTGGGCAAGACAAATTCCATCGCCGACCTGGTGAAGACGGTGCACCGTGAGTTGTTCGAGGGCGCGGACGAGGCGTACCGCATCCCCGACACTGCAAGCGCGGTGGCGCAATGCCTGCTGACTTTCGAGAGCAGCCACCGGCCCAACGATTTGTATCACTTCGTCACGCCGGACTACCGCGAAGGCAGCATCTGGGTGCAACTGAAAAGCGGCGACAACCAGGACATGAACCGCGTGGTGGACGTGATGGCGGCCTTCACGGCGGAGAATCCGCCACCCCTTGGCCTGGAACCGGAATGGTTCGGCCTGACCTACATCAATGTCGTCTGGCAGGACAAGATGGTGTGGGGGATGGCCCAGTCCTTCCTGGGCGCGTTCCTGATCGTGCTGCTCATGATGATCGTGTTGTTCCGTTCCGGCTTGTGGGGACTGTTGAGCATGATCCCGTTGTCGCTCACCATTGCCCTGATCTACGGCGTGATGGGCTTCACGGGGAAGGATTTCGACATGCCGGTGGCGGTGCTATCCGCGCTGACGCTGGGCCTTGCGGTAGACTTTGCGATCCACTTCCTGGCGCGGGCCCGCGAAATCTACATGGAAAAGGGCAACTGGGCCGATGCGCACAGCGAGGTCTTCGGCGAGCCCGCCCGCGCGATCATGCGCAACGTGATCGTCGTGGCGGTGGGTTTCCTGCCGTTGCTGCTCGCGCCGCTGGTGCCCTACATCACCGTCGGCTTCTTCATGGCGGCGATCCTGTTCGTGTCGGGCGCGACCACGCTCGTGCTGCTGCCTGCCCTGATAAAGACCCTGGAACCGCTGCTGTTTCCGAAGACCCGCGTGTGCAGCGTGACCTGCCAGTGCGGCACCTGCATTGTTTCCGGTCTCGCGGCGGTGGCCGTGGTCGCGGTGAATGTGCAACAGTTCCTTCATGTGGGCTGGACCACGTTGAGTTGGGTAAGTCTCGTTGTGCTGCCGCTTATTGCGGGGGCGTGCTGGCTGCTTTCGCGCCGCACGCAATGCGCGCCGCCGGACGACAAGCCCTCGTGTTGACGCAGTAAACTGAACATGACGAAGGCCGGATTGGCCTTCATCAGCAAAGGAGGTACGGCGATGAAACAGCATGTGATGATTCGGACGGCGCTGGCCGCGGCGCTGATAACGGCGCTGATGCCGGGCATGAACGCCCAGGCGCAGGACCTGACCGATGTGAATGAAATCGTCAAGCGCGCCAACCATGCCGCGTATTACCAGGGCAAAGACGGCAAGGCCGTCGTCCAAATGACCATCAAGGATGCGCAGGGGCGCGAACGCCAGCGCGAATTGGCCATCCTGCGCCTGAACACCGACGACCGCGACGAAAGCCAGAAGTTCTACGTCTATCTGCATGCGCCCGCCGACGTGCGCGGCACGGTCTTCATGGTGCACAAGCACGTCGGGCGCGATGACGACAGATGGCTGTATCTGCCCGGGCTGGACGTGGTGCGGCGCATCGCCGCTTCGGACGAGCGCACCAGTTTCGTCGGTTCGCACTTCTTCTACGAAGATGTGTCGGGACGCGGACTGGACGAGGATGAGCACGAACTCGTGGAAACGACCGCGAACTTCTACGTGGTGAAGAACACCCCAAAGGACCCCCGCCAGGTCGAGTTCGATTCCTACAAGGTCTATGTGCACAAGGGGACCTTCCTGCCCGTCAAAATTGAATACGAGAAGGGCGGCAAGGTCTATCGCACGGCCCAGACGCTCGAGGTGCAGGAAATCCAGGGCTACCAGACCGTCACCAAGGCGAAGATGGAAGACGTCAACATCGGCGGCGAGACCGTGATGGAATACGCCACCGTCACCTACGAGGTCGGCCTGCCCGACAACATCTTCACCGAACGCTTCTTGCGCAACGCCCCGCGCGAATACCTGCGCTGAGCCGCGCAGCCATCTTTCCCCCTCGTTGCACCGCTCCTGCGGTGCAACGCATGACTGAGGCGCTCTGCGCCGGGGAATGACGTATTCCCGTGAAACCCTCTGCCGCATGGCGCGACGCGAGAGCGTCGCTGATGTGCGTTACACCGCGGGAGCGGTGTAACGAGGGGATATCCCGGTGGAGACCTTCGGTCGGACATGCGGCGCGGACCCACCTTCGCGAGACGTTACGGCGGACGCGCAGGAGACCGGCCACAACGGGAATGCTGTATAATGGAGTCGTTAATGAGGCATGTGATGAGATGAGCCCGAGTATTGACATCCCGAAAGATGAAATCGCGGCGTTTTGCCGCCGGCATCGGATTCGCCGGTTGGCATTGTTTGGTTCCGTGTTGCGGGGTGATTTCGGCCCTGACAGCGATGTGGACGTGTTGGTTGAATTTGAACCGGATGCGCGGGTCGGTCTTTTCGAACTCTATGACATGGAGCAGGAACTCTCGCGCATGATGGGGGGCCGGACGGTGGAGATCAACACCCCCCGAAGCCTGAGCAAGTATTTCCGGGACCAAGTCCTCGCCGAGGCGGAGACACAGTATGTCAAGACGTGATCCCAGCGTACGTCTGATGCATATGCGGGATTATGCCAAAGGGCCATCGCCATGGCCGAGGAACAGGTTCGGGAAGACCTCGCTACAGATGAGAAACTGCGCCTGGCGCTGACCCACTTGGTGGAACTTGTCGGGGAGGCGGCCAGTCAGGTTCCCGCGGAAGTCCAAGCACGCTATACGGAAATCCCCTGGCAGAAAGTTATCAGTATGCGGCATCGTCTCATTCACGGATATGATTTTGTGGATTATGACATTCTGTGGGATACCATCGTAGGCAGTTTGCCGGAACTGGTAGACACCCTGGATCGTATTCTTGGGCAAGACGCCTGATTTCCAGGGCATTTTCCCCTCGTTACGCTGCTTCTGCGGTGCAACGAGGGGAACTGCATTCCCCGTGAAGGGCGCGGTAGCTCGGCGCGGCGCGGGAGCGCCGCTGGGGTGCGTTACACCGCGGGAGCGGTGTAACGAGGGAACTGGGTCTGATCGGTCTGATCGCTCCGATGAACGATACGGCAAAGGGCTGGGATGAGGAGTTGGTTTTGCGTCATGGATGCGTGTACGGTGTTGGGTGAGAGGAGAGCAGGAATGGCCGCGCGATTGTTGGTCGTGGCGTTGCTCAGTGTGGCGCTCGGCATGGCTGCGCATGCTGGCGAACCGCCGTTGCCCGCCGGGCTTGCGCCGGTTGCCCCGCCTTCTTCGGCGGAGCCGGAACTTCCCGCCGGGCTTGCGCCGGCGCCTGCACCCGAAAAAGAGGAGCCTGCGTTGCCTGCCGGGCTTGCGCCGGTGGCGCCGGAGTCTTCGGCGGAGCCGGAACTCCCGGCAGGGTTGGGGCGTGCCGCGCCGACGCCTTCCGAGGAACCCGCCCTGCCCGTCGGGTTGGATGCCGCGCCCGGCGAAGCGCCGCCGCCGGAGGACGACAGGGAAAAACTGCGGCTGCGGGATCGGCTGCCGCCGCTCCACGGGTTCTGGGAAGCGCGCGGAGGCGTGCGCACGCAGCGCGACCCGGCGGCGCGTGTGGCCGCGACAATGGCGGAGACGCGCGTGCAGTTGAAGAGCGAGTACGCCTGGAAGCAACTTGTCGCCGAGGCGACCGCTGACGCCTATCTCGACGGGGTAGTCTTCGATGACAGCGGGATTGACGTCCGCCAGGCGCGGCTGACGTGGACCGCGACGCGGCATCTGGATTTTCGCGTCGGGCGGCAGATTCTTACCTGGGGCACGGGCGACCTGCTTTTCATCAACGACCTGTTTCCCAAGGACTGGAACTCGTTCTTCATCGGACGCGACGTGGAATACCTCAAAGCGCCGTCCAATGCGATCAAGGCGGGGCTGTATTCTGATCTCCTGAACTTCGAGGTGGTGTACACGCCGCTCTTCGAGCCGGACCGCATGATCACCGGCGACCGAATCAGTTTCTGGAATCCGATGTTCAAGAGATACGACGGCCGCCGCAGGGAACTGGACTACGCCGCGCCGAACGGCTGGTTCAAGGACCACGAAATCGCGCTGCGCGCCTATCGCAGTTTCGGCAAGTATGAAGCGGCGCTCTACGGCTACACCGGGTTCTGGAAAAGCCCCGTCGGACAGCGGCTTACCCCGTTCATGCAGGCGCGGTTCCCCCGGCTGAACGTGTACGGCGCGAGCCTGCGCGGCCCCATCGGCAAGGGCATGGCCAACGTCGAACTCGGCTACTTCGACTCGCGCCAGGACCGCGCCGGCGACAATATGCTCATCAACAACAGCGAATTCCGGTTTCTGGCGGGCTATGAACGCGAGTTGATGAAAGATTTCACGGGCGGCGTCCAGTACTACGTGGAAGTGATGATGCACCACGACAAGTACAAACGAAACCTGCTGTTCTGGGTCACGCCCAAGGACCCGGCGCGCCACGTGCTCACCGCGCGCCTGACCAAACTCATGCTCAACCAGAACCTCATCCTGTCCATGTTCACCTACTTCAGCCCCAGCGACCTCGACGCCTATCTCCGCCCCAACGTGCAGTATAAGATCAACGACCACTGGACGGTGGAAGGCGGCGCGAACGTATTCCTCGGCGCGTCAAAAACGACCTTCTTCGGTCAGTTCCAGCGCAACACCAACATCTACGCCGGCGCGCGCTATTCGTTTTGATGACAATTCGCCCATCTGAGGCACACGCTTCCATTTGTGTTCGGTTCACCGCACCAAGATTATTTTGTACAGCACTGATCGACAACGATGATTTTGCAAATGCCTCTTTTTGTTCCTGATTTGAAACAAGCGTCCGGAGAAATTAGTCTATACAATTAACCCCTAATGAAAGGATTTTTCCCATGAGAATGCGCGCCAGATGGACTGCCCTGTGCCTTGGCTTGTTGCTTTTTGCCGCTGTTCCGGTGTTCTCCGCCGAGAATTCGGCGGCGTTCGCCCGCGAAACGGCGAATCCCACGGGACTGGACCGCTATGTGTATGCGCCGGACGCGCATTATGCGTATGCATTGCACCGGACCGACACGTATGATGGCGGCAAGATTCATGTGCTGGACCTCACCTCGCAGGCGTGGCGCACGGAGTCGGAGGTGGACCGTCCGGTCTGGAAGCATTGGCTGATGGTGGTCGTGCCGGACCAACCGGCGCATGAGACGGCCCTGCTCTACATCAGCGGCGGCGGGAACAACCGGCCCGCCCCGAATGCGCCCGATCCCATGGTGCTGCATGTGGCCCGCACAACGAATTGCGTGGCCGCCGCGCTGCACCAGGTGCCCAACCAGCCGCTGCGCTTCGCCGATGAGGAGCGGAACCGTTCCGAAGACGCCACCATTGCGTACACATGGGACCGCTACATGCGCACGGGGGATGAAACCTGGCCGTTGCGCATGCCGATGACCAAGGCCGCGGTGCGCGCCATGGACGCGATTCAATCCTTCTGCGCGGGCGAAGAGGGCGGCGGCGTAACCGTGCGCGACTTCATCGTCGCGGGCGGATCGAAGCGCGGCTGGACCACCTGGACTACGGCAATCGTGGACAATCGGGTCATCGCCATCGTCCCCGCCGTCATTGACCTGCTCAATCTTATCCCCTCTTTTCGCCATCATCATGCGATGTACGGCGAATGGGCGCCGGCCATCAACGACTACGTCCGCATGAAGATCATGGATTGGATGGAAACGCCGGAATTCGCGGCGCTGATGCGGCTTGTCGAACCCTATTCATACCGGGACCGGCTCACCATGCCGAAACTCATCATGAACGGCACCCAGGACGAATTCTTCTGCCCCGATTCCTCGCTGTTCTACATTGATGACCTGAAAGGGCCAACCTATCTGAGATACGTGCCGAACGTCGGCCACGCGCTGCTGCCTTCCGACTCGCCCCTGAGCCTGCTCACCTTCTTCCGGGCAATCGTCGAAGGCAAAGCACTGCCGACCTATGCGTGGTCTTTCCCCGATGGCAACACCACGCGGGTGACCACCCCGGACACGCCGGTGGCAGTAAAACTGTGGCAGGGAACCAATCCCGAAGCGCGGGACTTCCGCACCTATAAAATCCTGGGCACTGCCTATACCGAAACACCGCTCGAAAAAGAGGCCGACGGGTCTTATGTGGGCCGCGTGGAGACGCCCGAAAAAGGCTGGACCGCGTTCTTCGTCGAGTTGACCTTTGACGCCGGCGACGGATTCCACCACAAGTTCACCACCCCGGTCCGCTTCGCGCCCAATACCTATCCCCATGAGTACGTTCCCACCCCCGACCCGCCCAAGGGCTTCCTGAGCCGCTGACGGCATTCCCGCCAGCGACCCACAGGACTTCCGGGGATTGCGATCTGCTTGAGATTGGGCTGCTTTGATCCAAATGACGACATCTCTATCCGGGTTGTGCAACAACACGCTGGTGGACTTACAAATCCATGCGCTTCTTTGAGAATTTCCCGCATTTTCATCGTTTACGGGGGAGGCAAAGGCTCATGCTCGATTGCGTTTGTCATTTCGAGGGAGCGTAGCGACCGAGAAAACTTGGCCTGTGGTGAAGATTTCTCGCTACGCTCGAAATGACAACATTATGACCGAAATGACAACATTGCGACCGAAGTGACAACATTGCGACCTCAGTGATCCCCAGTTTTCAGATGGATCGATAGATAAAAGGCGCGCATGGTC
>CAZLII010000123.1:0-9424 GCA_964559065.1 uncultured Nitrospirales bacterium
CGATTATCGGTGGCCTTTCGTGACGCTGGTACTGCTGTGCCTGGTATGCCTGGCGGTCATCAAGAGCCTGCCGCACGAGAAGTCCTACTTCGGGACGGCGTCGGAGGAGCAACTTGCGGCGCGCGCGGACCATGACCGCGCAAGTGAGGCCTATCTCTACTGTGCATGGTGCGCGACATTCATCGCGAACATGTTGATTGGGGTGACGCGGTCGGTTTATCCGAAGCGCGTGGAGGAACTCGTGTCGGCGGGCGCGCTGCGGCTGCTCTTCGAGACGGATTCCATCCCGTTTCTGGCCTACGGCCCGGCGACAAAGTTCTCGTTTATCGCCGGGGCGATGTCCTTCGCGACGGCGGCGGCGTTTGTTGTGCTCGGCAGAACCCACGCGTGGCGACATCGCTTTCAGATTCTGTTCGGGTGTCAAGTGCTGTCTGCGGGCGCGTTCTGGACGCTTGGAGGCACCCGCAGCCTGATTGTCATGGGATTGTGTTTCATTGTCGTGGGGGCCAATCTGGGCGTCGCCTTCTTCTCCAGCGCCTATTACAGCCTCGCCAATCCCGCGCACAAACATCGCCGTTTGACTATCAATGAAGGCGCAGTCGGTGTCGGCGGATTTTTTGGCAGCAGCATCTTCGGATACCTCGTCGGCCGCTACGGCATCGCCATGCCGTTCCATTACACGCCGTTGCTCATCATTATCGGTCTCGTCCTGCAATGGGGCCTGCTCCAATACGGTAAACGCCGCGTCGCCCTTCCCATCCCGCCTCCCGCGCCGCCTCTCCCAGAAACTCCTTGAAATCTGCTTCGCTGTCCCTTCTGTCCCTTTTGTCCCTTGCGTCCACCCAATCACTATTTGACTCATTTTCACCGGGTTGACTAAGATTCCGGGCGCTGGCCCAACGAAGCAGCGGAGATTACACCAACTTCGGCAAGGGAAGGAGAAGGGTGTTTTGATGGCCATGACCGGACAGGAGCGGATGCGCAATATCCTGGCGCGCGCGCCAGTGGACCGCATCGGTCTGTACGAGCATTTCTGGGGCGACACGCTGAGCCGCTGGACGCGCGAAGGGCACATCACCCCGGGCATGAGCCTCGAAGACCACTTCGGCTTTGACCTGCAATCCATGTGGGCGTTCAACATGACGGCGCGCCTGGATGTCGAGCCGGAGATCATCGAGGAGACCGAGGAAACCATTTTGACACGGGACGGCAACGGCGCGGTGCTGCGACGTCACAAGCAACACGACACGACGCCGGAGCATGTGGATTTTCTGGTGAAGGACCGTGCGGGGTGGGAGGATCACATCAAGCCGTTCCTGACGGCGGACCGGACGCGCGTCAATTTCGAGCAGTATCGTTCGTCGCGACGCGAAGCGGCGGAGAAAAACCGCTTTTTCGTGTGGTCCGGCGTGGGCGTCTTTGAATTGATGCACCCGGTGTGCGGACATGAGCACATGCTGGTCGGCATGGCGACGGACCCCGATTGGGTCAAGGATATGGTGAATACCTACGCCCGGCTGACCATTGACCTGATGGAGATGCTCTTTGCCGAGGAAGGATTGCCGGACGGCGTATGGTTTTACGAGGACATGGGTTTCAAGAACCGTCCGTTCATGTCGCCCGCAATGTACCGGGAGATCGTACAGCCCGGCCATGTCGCCGCCATGCGTTACGCCAAGAGCAAGGGATTGCCCGTGATATTGCATTCCTGCGGTTATGTGGCGCCGCTGGTGCCGGGGCTGATTGAGGCAGGGATGGACTGCCTCCAGGTGATCGAAGTGAAGGCGGGCATGGACCTGCTGCAACTCTACCGCGATTTCGGCGACCGGCTGTCGTTCATGGGCGGGATAGATGTACGCGTCTTGTACGACAATGACAAAGGCGCGATAGACCGCGAATTAACCGCGAAGATTCCGGTGGTAAAAGGAAACTACGGCTACGCCCTGCATTCGGATCATTCGATCCCGGATCAGGTGTCCTACAAGAGTTATCGCTATTTTGTGGAGCGGGGTTTGGAATTGGGAACCTATTCGTAGTATAGTCTGTGGACTTTCAGAGGAGAAACGCTTATGTCAGAGATGGAAATTGTGGACCGTATCGCAATGTGCGTGGAACGGGGCAAGGTTGACAAGAACGCACCGTATCCGCCGGACATGAAGGGTCAAGACGGCGTAAAGGAACTGACCGCCCAGGCGTTGGCGGGGGGCATTGACCCGAACATCGTGCTCACGCGCGGCCTGATGGCCGGCATGAGCGTGGTGGGCAAGAAGTTCAGCAAGAACGAAGTCTTCGTACCTGACCTGCTGATGGCGGCGAAAGCCATGAACTCAGGCATGGAACAGTTGAAGCCCGCCTTTGACTCCGGCGCAGCCAAGCACAAGGGCACCTTCATCATCGGCACAGTCCAGGGCGATCTGCACGACATCGGAAAGAATCTGGTGCGGATGATGCTTGAAGGCGCGGGCTGGAAGGTGATTGACCTTGGCGTGGATACCTCGCCGGAAAAATTCCTTGGCGAACTGGAGAAGCATCCCGGCGCGGTGGTCGGTCTCAGCGCCCTGCTCACCACCACGATGGTGAACATGGACAAGACCGTGAAGTTGATCCGCGAGAAGGTTCCGGCCACGATTGTCTGCGTGGGCGGCGCGCCGCTCACCCAGGAGTTCTGCGACAAGATCGGCGCGGACGCATACGCCCCCGATCCCCAGGGCATCATCGAGTACCTGGACGAAAAAATCTGCAACAATTGACGCCGTGCCCCCTGCGCGGCGCCTTGGCCCGTATGTCGTATGCGCCTGCTCCGGAAACGGAACAGGCGCGTTGTCATTGTTGCGCGGAACGGGACCGCCAACATAACGTGGGAATGCCGACATGATTTCAATCACGGATACACTTCGGGAAAAGAAAGTCCTGGTGGCGGACGGCGGCTGGGGCACGCTGCTGATTGCGGCGGGCATGCAGCCGGGGGAATGTCCGGAACTGTGGAACGTGGAATATCCGGACGTGGTGCGGCGCATAGCGGCGGGCTATGTGGAAGCGGGCAGCGATATCATCAGCACCAACAGTTTCGGCGGCACGCGCTGCAAACTGGACGCCTACGGCCTGGGCGACCGTGCGGCGGAACTGAACGAGGCGGCGGCGCGCCTCTCGCGCGAGGCCGCCGGGCCGGATGTGCATGTCCTCGCATCCATCGGTCCGTCGGGTAAATTTCTCATCACGGGCGAAATTTCGGAGGACGCATTGTACGAGGCGTTCAAAGAGCAGGCGCAGGCGCTGGAACGCGGCGGCGCGGACGCCTGCATCGTGGAGACCTTCTCTGCTATTGATGAGGCGTGCGCGGCCATCCGCGCCGTGAAGGAAAATACTGCGCTGGAGATTATCTGCAGTTTCACTTACGCCTCCACGGCGGGCGGCACGCCCCGGACGATGATGGGGGTGACGCCGGCGGAAATGGCCGCCGCATGTCTGGAAGCCGGCTCAGACGGCTTGGGCGCGAATTGCAGTTTCGGGTCCGAGGAAATGGTGGTCGTCGTGCGCGCCTTGCGAGAAGCGGCCTCGGAAGTGCCCATTCTCGTCAATCCCAACGCGGGCCAGCCCTTGCAAACCGAGAACGGCATTGTCTATCCGGAAACCCCGGAGTTTATGGCAAGCGTTGTTCCCAAACTCCTTGAGGCGGGCGCGAACATCGTCGGCGGATGCTGCGGCACCACCCCGGAGCACATCCGGGCCATCCGCGCTGAGGTCAACAGACACCTGCGGTGAGTCGGGCGGGTGCGCCTCTGTCTGTCGGACGAGTCGGACCAGTCGGACCAGTCGGACAGGTCGGACTGGTCGGACGAGTCAGACAGGTCGGACCGGTAGGACGAGTCGGACAGGGAAAACAGGGCAGCCAGTGGAGAGAAATGGTGGGTTTCGCTTCGCTGCACCCACCCTGCAAAAAAGCAATACTACAGAACCGTCCCTTCTTGTCCCCGCTGTCCCCTTTGTCCCTGCCGTCTCTTTTGTCCCTGCTGTCCTTGCCGTCCCTTCTTGTCCCCGCTGTCCCTTTTGTCCCTGCCGTCCTTTTCGTCCTTTTTGTCCTTGCTGTCCCTGTTGTCCTTGCTGTCCCTGTTGTCCTTTTCCGCAGGCCGCTGTCATTCTTGTGTTTTACGCAGCACCTGCTCATAAACCGTCAGCACGCTCCGGCTCTGCACTTCCAGCGAGTAGCGCGTCTCGGCGGTCCGGCGCGCGGCGCGGCCCATCTCAATGCGGCGTGCGCGGTCCTGCATGAGACGCAGCAGGCAATCATGCAGCGCGTCGGCGGACCCGTCGAAGATCAGCCCGTCTTCCTCGTGGGTGACAATTTCCGCGAGCATGCCGCGTTCCGCCACCACCATCGGCTTGCCCATCGCCATGATTTCGCGCGCGGCGCGGCAGGTGCCGTCGCTGCCCGGCACGAGGAAAACGCCCACATCAAACGCGCGCAGCATGCCGACATAGTTCTCGCCGTCTATGAAGCCGGGGAAATGCACATGTTTCTCGATGCCCAGTTCCCGCACCGGGCGCCGCCCCACACGGTCCTGTTTGGACCCCCGGCCCACCACGACCAGATGCGCCTGCGGCGCTTTGTCCAGCAGTCGACGGAATGCGGCAAAAAGGTCCTCATAATGCCGATGCGTCTGCATGCGGGCGACGATGCCGATGACGAAGGCGTCCGCCGGCAGGTGCAGCCAGCGCCGCGCGTCGGGCGTTTCCCGGCGGGGGTCAAAGCGGACGGTGTCCACCGCTCCCGGCACGAGGTACATGCGGTCAGGGGGAATGCCGAACGTGGCCGCGTCATATTCCATCGCGCGGCGCGACGGCTCGATGATAGCGTCGGCGATCCGCAGCAGGCGCAAGCGCCCCCGTCCTGCTGGAAAACCCAGCCCTTCGTAACTGGAACGCACGAGCGGGATGCCGCCGCGCGCGACGACGCCCGCGGCAATGCGGTGGTCGTTGTCCAGATGACAATGGACGAGATCGTACTTGTTCGCTTTCAAGAATGCGCGCAATGCGATGCGGTCCAGCGCATTCCAGAGGGGATTGCGGTGTTTGGAGAGGTGAAAGCGAAGGATTGGTTCAATCCCGCGATCACGCGCGGTTTCCACGATCTTGTTGATAACGGCTTCCGAACCGGACGCGCACGCGAAGTCCGCCTCCACCCCCAACGCCCGCAGGGCCACGCAGAGATTCAGCGCGGGTTCGGCGGGTCCGGTCCATTTGCTGTTGCTGAATAGGTGCAGCACCCTCATGAAACGCCTGCGGTTTCCCTGACATCCTCGATGCGCACGGAAACGATCTGCGAGACGCCCCGTTCCTGCTGGGTAACGCCGAAGAGCGCCATCGCCTGCGACATGGTCTGCTTGTTGTGCGTAATGATGATGAACTGGCTCTTGGCGGCGAATTCCTCGACCACGGAGAGGAAACGGCCGATGTTCGCGTCGTCAAGCGGCGCATCCACTTCGTCGAGCACACAGAACGGGCTGGGTTTGGCGCCGAAAATGCCGAAAAGGAGGGCGATGGCCGTCAGGGCCTGTTCGCCGCCGGACAAGAGAGATATGGTCTGGGGCTTTTTGCCAGGCGGACGCGCTTCGATTTCGATGCCGCTCTCCAGGGGGTCATCGGCGTCAAGCAGATAAATGCGCGCCTGGCCGCCGTTGAAGAGTTGCCGGAAATAGTGCTTGAAATTCTCTTCAATGGTACGGAAGGTGTCGAGGAACATGTCTTTGATGGTGCCGTCAATGCGGGCGATGACCGAAAGCAGGATATCGCGGGCTTTGCGCAGGTCCTCATCCTGGGCCACGAGGAATTTGTAACGCTTTTCCAGCGCTTCATATTCTTCGATGGCCATGAGATTGACCACGCCCATGCGTTGCAGTTGTTTTCGATGCTCCTCAATGAGGCGATCACGTTCGTTTTCGTCGTAGTCGTCTGAGCCAACCTCCTGTTCGGTGAGCGAGGCGAGGGCCAGACCATATTCAGTGGCGATGCGGTCTTGGAAAAACGCCACTTGATCCTCTTTGTGCGACAATTCCAATTCCAGGGCGTGCACTTCCTTCTGGTCGGCGGCGTTTTTGGCGCGGACTTCCTTGAGTTTCCTACCCAGTTTCTCGATTTCGTCCAACACCTGTTGTTGCTGCTGTTGCGCTTCCAATACCTTGTGGTGCGCCTCATCCTTGGATTTCGACAGCGCCTTGGCGCGCTCCAGTTTATCCGCTATCTGCGCTTCCAGTTCCTTTTCCCGGCGTTGGAGCGCTTCGACCTGTTCCTCGCGGCGCGCCGCCTCGCGGACGGCCTCCTCATGTTCGCGCTGTTCGCGCGCCTTGTTGCGATCCGCTTCCTCCAGGCTTTGGGTCATTGAGGCCAGTTCGACCCGCAGTTCGGTCAGCGCGTCGGATGCCGCGGAAAGCGCTTCGCGGGCCTCGGCGGACGCCTCCTGGGCCGCTGCGATTTCCCGTTGGACCGTTTCGTCATCGCCCGCCGTGGTATCCGCTTTTTCCTGCACGTTTTGCCGCCGCGTCTCCAATTCCAGACGCTGTTCCAACAGGGCGTCGCGGCGCTCCGCCAATTCGCGGACGGACTGTGCGAGGCTTTCCAGTTCCGTCGCGAGCCGCGCGATGCGCACCCCTGCTTCATTCATGTCGGCGCGGGCGGCCTGTTCCTTTTCCTCCTCGGCCTTGATGGCGGCGGTGCATTGCCCGATGCGTTCAGTGATCTTTTCGCCTTCGGCGCCGATGTCGGCGATGCGTGCGGCGGCTTCCGTCACGCGGCCCTCCAATTCCTCGATTTCCGCGCTGCGCCCGATCAGTCCCCGGCTTTCATGCCTGGTCCGGCCGCCGGTGAATGCGCCGGCGGCGGTGACGACCTCGCCTTCCAAGGTCACCAGGCGCGGATAGCGACGGTCGCTGCGGGCAATGCGGATGGCGTCGTCAATCGTCTCCACGATGACGGTGTTGTATAACAGGTATTGCAGCGCGGGGAGGATGCGCGCTTCGCATTGGACATAGTCAATGGCCTTGCCGATGACGCCCTTCATGCCGCTGATCGCGTCGCTGTCGTCATGGGCGCTGGCGCGGATGGTGTCGAGGGGCAGGAAGGTCACGCGGCCCGCCTGATTGTGTTTGAGAAAGTTGATGGCTGACTTCGCGGCTTCGGCCTGTTCCAGCGCGACGTTGTTGATGTTGCCGCCGAGCGCCGCTTCGATGGCCTGCTCAAAGTCCTTTTCCGTGGCAATCAGGTCGCCGATGGGACCGATGATGCCCTCCATATCGGCGACTTGCTGTTGCTTGGCCGACATGACGGCGCGCACGCCCGCAGCAAAGCCTTCGTAACTGTCGCGCAATTCGCGCAGAGAGTTCAACCGCGCTTCCAGGCTGCTGCGCTGTTCCCGCAGTCCCTGCCATTCTTCGTTGAGGCGCTGCATGGCGTCCGTCACATCGGCGCGCTGTTGTTGCGCGGCCTGCCGCGCTTCCACTGCCTGGGTGAGGCGCGCCTCGATGCCGGCGTATTCCGCCTGTGCGCCTGTGAGCAGGGCGGCCACTTCCTCATGCCGCGCGTTCAGGGCGGCTTTGCGTTCATCAATCTGCTGCAGTTGCGCGTCCACGTTCGCGATGCCGACGCCAATGGTCTCCAATTCCGTCTGGGCGCGGTTGCGGTCGGCGACTGTCTCCATCGCGCGCGTGCGGGCGGCGTCGAGCGCGGCATCCGCCGCACTGACCGCCTGCGCGGCTTGGTTGAAGTCTTCCTGCCGCGCGGACAGGGCGTCGCGGACGGCGGCGACCTTCGCGGCCAGCGCGGTGCTCTGCTCGCCCGTCAGCCCTTGTGCGTCAAGAAGATTCCGGGCGCGTTCCCTGAATTCCTCCACCTCGCGCGCCGCCTGTTCCTGCTGTTGCCGGGAGAACTCGATCTCCTGGCGCAGCAGCGCCACCTGTCCCTCGATTTTCTCCATCTCGGAGTCCACCTGGTAGACGCTTTCGCGCCGGGCCGTCAGCGTGCGTTCGATCTCGATGCGGCGCAGGTTGATCGCCTCCTCCTCCGCTTCCAGGCGGCTTACCTGCGCGGCGCTTTTCTCGTAGGCATTCCGGGCTTTGTCGAAGCGGTTCTTCAGATCGGCGATTTGCCCGCTTAGTTCGTTGAATCGCAGCCAAGTGTTGCGGATTTCCAATTCGCGCAGCGCGGCGGTCAGTTCCCGGTGCCGGATGGCTGCGTTCACCTGTCGCTTGAGCGAACGCATCTGCCGCTGGACTTCCGCGATGATGTCGCCCAAGCGCAGCAGGTTCTGATCAGCGGACTCCAGTTTGCGCATGGCGACCCGCTTGCGGCTCTTGTACTTGATGATGCCCGCCGCCTCTTCAAAGAGGAAGCGCCGGTCTTCCGGCTTGGAACTCAGCACCAGGTCAATCTTGCCCTGCCCGATCAACGAATAGGCGTTGGTGCCGATGCCGGTGTCCATGAACAGTTCCTGGATATCGCGCAGACGGCAGGGGGTTTTGTTCAGCAGGTATTCGCTTTCGCCGGAGCGATAAACACGTCGCGACACCTGCACCTCTGAATAGTCCACCGGCAGCGAGGAATCGGCATTGTCAAAAACCAGCGTCACTTCCGCCATGCCCATGGCCGGACGATGTTCGCTTCCGTTGAAGATGACATCCTGCATATGGGCGCCGCGCAGCGCCTTGGCGCTTTGCTCGCCCAAGGCCCAGCGCAACGCATCGAGGATGTTGCTTTTGCCGCAGCCATTGGGCCCAACAATGGCGGTAACGCCGGGGTCCAGCGCAAGTTGAGTGCGATCCGCGAAGGATTTGAATCCGAAAAGTTCTATCTGTTTGAAGTACATGCCGCGATGTGTCTCTATTGCCTCGTCTCGCCGGGCGCGGTGCTCATGCGTCTCGAATCAGAATGCGCCGGATTCCGCGCGCACCGCCCGTCGCCTCATCAGCGTCAATCAGCGCGGCGCAGAAAATCGCCGGTCCTTTGGCTACGTCAAACTTCCTGGGCATGCCGGTGCGGAACCGTTCCAGCACCCGGTCGCTGCGCACCCCGATCACGGAGTGCATCGGACCGCACATGCCGACATCCGAAATGTACGCCGTCCCTTGCGGCAACACCCACTCATCGGCGGTCTGCACGTGGGTGTGGCTGCCCACCACCGCCGTGCAGCGGCCGTCGAGATGCCATCCCATCGCCACCTTTTCAGAAGTGGCCTCCGCGTGCATGTCCGTCACGATGACGGGCGTATGCGCGCGCAGCGCCGCGATTTCACGGTCCGCCGCGGCGAAGGGACAATCCAACGGCTGCATGAAGACCCGCCCCAGCAGGTTCAAGACGCCGACGGCGCGTCCGTCGGGCAATTTCACCAGCGCGGCGCCATGACCCGGCACGCCCGCGGGATAATTAGCCGGCCGCA
>CAZLII010000124.1:0-9406 GCA_964559065.1 uncultured Nitrospirales bacterium
CCCCAGGCTGTCTTGTCCGCGCGCTTTCAGCGCGCACCAAACGGAATTCAGAATACAGTGTTGTCCAGAATAGGTTGTTAAAAAAATGAAAGGATATGGCCAAAACCCTTGGAAAATCCTGTTGAATCAAGATGATGTGGCGGGCCTTTCCTATACGCAAACCTCTCCGTGGGAATTCCTGAGACATCATTGACCCGTGTACCAAGGTGTCCCGTTTTGTTCCCCCTCACCCCACCCCTCTCCCAGCGGGAGAGGGCGTTTACCGCGAAACCTTAGGAATGCTGTTGCTCCCTCTCCCTCCGGGAGCGGGGTGGGGTGAGGTGAAAGGTCAATATAATCGAAGGCTTTTCTCAGCGCCCAGAATATTTGGACAGCACTGATCTTGAGACTTGATTCAGGGACAAAGCGCCTCCTTGGTGTGACCCGTGGTCGCAGTGCTTCGAATCGTCCGCCCAAGCGGGGGGCAGCGTTCGGCGGGCGCGCTAAATTCTTTCTGTCGCGGCTGCGCATTTTTTTGCGAAATAGATAAATATAAAGAACATAGAAGATATCCGCTATAAATATCTACACATTTAACTGTTAATTAAAATATTAAATTGTTATTTAATAACAAGAAAACCGCGAAAAATAAAGCATTTTTGCGTATTTTTCGCGAGAACCATCATGTTTCGGGGCTTTTCTCAGTACTGACATTGGGCGCAAATTACCCGTTCTGCGTGCCGCAATTTCGGGGTATCCAAGATATTGCGTATTTTATCGGGTTGTGCTACAATCTGTAGCGCCTCGAGGCGCAAAAAACGCTGAAAACGGAGGAAAAGGAACATGGCAACAGCGAAGAAGAAGGCGGCCAAGAAGCCGGCGGCGAAGAAAGCCCCGGCGAAGAAAGCCGCGAAGAAAGCGGTAGCCAAGAAGGGCTGCTGCAAGTAAGGGTCTGCTTGGGGGACGGCCTGTTTGCCGTCCCTGGGAGGTGGGGGAGTCTCCATCCATCGAAGGAGTGGTTGGAAACTCCCCCACATCCGGCCCGCGCCCATCGGGCGTGGGGGCAGCGCTTGCGAGAAACGGCACACGCCGGCGGATGCATGAGATGGCCGTCGGCGTGTTTCCTTTTTTGGGGCGTGGCGCTCAGTGCGGCAGATACTTGATGACGACGAATCCGCCGATGAGCAGGAAAGTGAAGAGAATCACCAGCAGGTTGAACCACCGGTCAATGAAACCGCGGATGGATTCGCCAAAGAAATAGATCAGCGTGGCGACGATGAAGAAGCGGGCGGATCGTCCCACCAGCGAGGCGATCATGAACATGACAAAATTGATGCGGCATACGCCCGCGCCGATGGTAAAGACCTTGTAGGGGATGGGAGTGAAGGCGGCGGCGAATACGATGACGAAGTTCCACTTCTCATAGTAGTCTTGCACCTGCTGAAACACTTCTTCGGTGAAGCCGGGCACATAGCGGAAGAAAAACTGGTCTACGACGGACCAGACGCCCCATCCGATGAGATAGCCGAATGCGCCGCCCAGGCACGAGGCGATGGCGCACACTGTGGCGAACCAGAGCGCCTTTTTCCGGTCGCCGATGCACAGCGCGACGAGCAGCACATCGGGCGCAATGGGGAAGAAACTGGACTCGGTAAAGGCGAGCACGGCCAGCGCGGCGACGCCATAGGGCGATTCCGCCCAACTCAGCACCCAGTCATACAGGCTGCGTATCCATCGCATCGGGAATGGCGCCCTTTTCAGAGTTCAATCTGCGGTTCAAAGAAGTGGTGCATCGCGGCGTGGTTGGTGAGGTCCCGATGCAACGGGGTAATGCTTATCTGGCCTTTTTCTATCGCCTCGAAATCAGTGCCGGACTCCTGCACGTGGGTCGGCTCAGCGCCGCCGATCCAATAATACACGCGCCCGCGCGGGTCTTCGCGCCGGACAATCTCGTCCTGGTAATTTCTGCGGCCCATGCGCGTGATGGCCACGCCCGCGAGTTCCTCATAAGTCAGATCAGGCAGGTTCACATTGATCATGGTGTCCTCAGGCATGCCATGCTCCAGGATGCGCCGGCCGAGTTTCACCGCAAAGGTCGCCGCCGCGTCCAGGTGTCGCGGGTTGTGGCTGATATTGGAAATGGCGAAAGAAGGCACGCCCAGCAGCATGCCCTCGAAAGCGCCGGCCACCGTGCCGGAGTAGGTCACATCATCCCCCAGGTTCGCGCCCGTGTTGATCCCTGAAACCAGTAGATCAGGCCGGCGGCCCAGCAGCGAGCGCACGGCCAGCATCACGCAGTCCGTGGGCGTGCCGTCCACCTGCCACCAGCGCTCGCGCACGGGCGTCACCCGCAAGGGTTTCCACAGCGACACCCCATGCCCGACGGCGCTCTGCTGGCGGTCCGGCGCATAGACATGCACTTCGCCCAACGCCGCCAACGCCTCCGCCAGCAACGTCAGACCCCGCGCCTGAATGCCATCATCATTCGTTACCAGTATCAGGGGTGTCGTCATGATGCACTATTTCCCGATTCTGAAACGGAAACGAGGACGTGTCCGGCCACATCGCCATGAGACAAGAGGCGCGACAGACATATGGCGCAAACACGCGCAGCATCCTGCCGTCTCCGGCCTGTCCAGAACAAATGCCGCAACATCCCGTGCCTGCATTGTGCGCGTCTATTTCCAAAGATAACTATCATAGGGCGCCTCAGTGTATCATGATTTCCAAAGGCGGAATAGCAGGAAAAAAAGACGCTTTCCCACACCCAGCGAGGCTGCGACTGGAAAGCGACAGGCACATGCGTATGAACGATTGTCCCATCTTCCCCCCAGCCCCGGATGGATTAGGGAGCATTCCGGCAACGCATCGCCATGCGCGTGCAGCCATTCTTATAGCAAAGCATCGGGCTGAAATCAAATTCTGTCAGGGGCGCAATGACGCTTCAGGAAGAGCATGGGCATTCCATGGCAACCATTTGATTCGGTTATTGTCGTTCGGGGCTGCGTGCCAGGGACGCCATTCACGCCCCAACAACATAGATGTCGAATTATGTAAATTTCTGATAAATTTGTTTTTATTGTATTGTTATTGCAATCTATCAGGATATACGGTATAATAGATTTATTGATTGAAACCCTTTTTCCATAAAATTTTTCGCGCACGGGAAGAACGATCCATCGCCGCCTTCTTGATGAAAAGTAAAGGGGGCATGACAAAGGAAGGACACAAAATGCGCGATTCTCATTTTGCCAATCACTGACGGGGGTTTTCAGGTCATGGCAACGCCGAGGCCGCGAATGCTGGTTGTTGATGACGAGGCAAGCATTCGCAGTGTCTATTTCCGGTGGTTCACCCAGCGGGGCTTTGATGTACACACGGCGCCAGATGGCCTTGTTGCAGTGCAGCAATGCCGTGTGGACCAATACGATATCATTATCATGGACTTGGAAATGCCCGGCATGGACGGCTTTGCGGCGATCGAAGCCATTCGCGAATTAGATCCGGACACACCAATTATTGTGGTGAGCGGATACGCGTCGCGCGATACCGGTCTTCTGACTGAAAACGATCTGGTCTCGCTTATGAAGCCATTGAGTCTGTTTGACTTGGAACGCCATGTCCGCATGCTGCTTCCGCCGGCGCCTTGAGTGGTCTCTCACATCTCCTGTACTCGGGACACCGATCAGTTTGTCTTGTAACCCATTCAGCACAAGGTATTTAGCCGCATTCTCTCCGTCAAGTGTTCTTCCTGCATGGTTCCAATTCGCGGCATCCCTGAAAAAACCTCTGGACATGGCGCACAAAAAATGCTAATATTGGACCCGAATAGAGATGGGAGATGGGGACATCCCGACCAGTTTAGGAGATAGCGCATTGGGATTGGCCATATCGCTCACAATAGATGCAGGTGAGCACAACAGGATGGGGTGTCCGGTCAGCGTCATCCTACCGGTAGATTGGGACGCGGAACATGGTATTCACCTCTGCGGTGCGCAAGGGGGCAAAGCGATTCCCTGTCAGGCATGGCGCGAAGGCAGGGGGCTTCGTCTGGTGTGGATGGTGGATGGTCTCAAAGCGCATGAAAAGCGTACGCTGATTGCTTCCGCTGGCGGCAAAGCGCGGGCGGGGCGACCGCGCGTGGCCTTGGAAAATCGCGATAAAGACGGCCGGGTGGATGTTCACATCGGCGAATCGCTGTTCACGTCGTATCATTACGCTGCCAAGTGGGCCAGGCCATTCCTGTATCCCGTGATTGGGCCGGGCGGAGCGCAAATGACCCGGCATTGGCCGATGCGCCGGGTGAGAGGGGAACATCAGGACCACCCGCATCATAAGTCCATTTGGGTGGCCTATGGTGAATGCGACGCGGTGGATAATTGGAGCGAGGAATCGGGGCACGGCTGGCAACGGCATCAGGGGTTTCTGACGCTGGAATCCGGACCGGTGTGCGGCAGACTCGTCGCCCGGAATCTGTGGTGTTACCCTGATGAGAGTCCGCAATTCGAGGAAATCCGGGAAATGCGTTTTTACGGATTGCCCGGCGGCGCAAAATTAATTGACCTCAGCGTCACGTTTTATATGAACCGCAAGGCGGTGCGCTTTCATGACACGAAAGAAGGGGGGCTGGTCTCGGTGCGGGTGGCCAGTTCCATGGACGTGCGCAACGGGGGCCACATTGAGAATGCGTTCGGCGGCATCAACGAAGCCGAGACATGGGGCAAGCCTGCGGCCTGGTGCGATTACAGCGGACTGGCCGATGGCAAACATGTGGGCGTTGCGGTTTTTGATCATCCGATGAATCCGCGTTATCCCACAGGTTGGCATGTGCGGGATTACGGTCTGATGACCGCGAATTGCTTTGCATGGCGTTATTACAATCCTGACGCGGGACTGCGCGGGGATATGGTCTTCAAGAAAGGCAGCAAGACCACATGGCGATATCGCCTGCATCTCCATCGGGGCGACGCGCGCCAGGGAAGGGTATCCAACAAGTTCCTGGACTTTTTCGCGCCGCCGGCGGTGACGCTCGCATAATGCGGTTGCGGACTGCGCCGGGAACTATATGAGGGGACCATGACGAAGACAAAGGAGAAACCGAAGAAAAAGGGCGCTGGCGCCAAGGGTTCGGCCGGCAAAAGCGCCGCCGCGAAAAAGGCCAAGTCGGCAAGCCCAAAAAAGAAAGCGCCCGTCAAGGCCAAAGCCAAACCGGTGAAGCGTGAAAAGAAGGCCGCACCCAAAAAAGTCGCTCCCAAGAAAGCCGCAGTGAAGAAAACAAGCGGGAAAGCGGTTGCGAAGCGCAAGGCGTCCGCCGAAAAAAGCGCGCCGAAAAAAGCGCCCGCTCCCAAGCCGAAACCAATTGCCAAGAAAAAACCCGAGGCAAAGCCCAAGGCGGCTCAAACCAAGCCGGCCCCGGCGACCGTGCGGGCGAAGGCAGCCCAGCCGCCCGCACCGCCGCGCCCGCAGCCGGTGCGCTCCAGCGTCAAGCCGCTGACCCGTGAGTTTCTCTTCGCTTTGGGGCAGGCCATCAAGGATGCGGTCGCGCCTGTGGCGCGGGCGGTGCGCGGGCGCGAAGTGGTAAGTACGGCCACCAGCGGCGATGCCACTTTCGAGTTGGACAAGATCGCCGAGAAAGCCTTGATGACCTTTCTCAAGAGTGCGCGCGCGCCCATCGCGTACTATTCCGAAGATTCGGGCTATTCCACCTTTTCCAGCGCAGCCCCCCAGAATCTGTTGATTGTGGACCCCATTGACGGCACGCGCGCGGCGAAGAGCGGTTTTGAAGGGTGCGTGGTGTCCATCGCCAGCACGCGGGTGATAGAACGCCCCACCATCGCCGACCTCGACGCCGCATGCGTGGTGGAGATTATGGGCGACCGTATCTTTCATGCGGAGCGCGGCAAGGGCGCGCGCTGGTATTCCGAGGGCCACCCCAAGCGCCCGAAACTGTCCCAGAACACCAACCTCGAATCGCTGGTCTGGTCCATGACCGTTCCGGCGCGCCCGGCGGAGTTGATCTTCCAGACCTCCGCGCGCCTCATCGATCTCAGCAGCCTGAAGGGCGGTTTCTTCGCGTGCAACAGCACCTCATTCAGCCTGACACGGCTGCTCACAGAGCAAATGGACGCCTGCGTGGATTTCGCATCGCGCTTCATGCAGGATATCCCGGACCTCGTGCGCGACTATTTCATCAATGCGGGGCGCGGCGTCATCCTCGGCATTGCCCCCTACGATTTCGCCGCCGCGTTGTTGAATGCCCAGGAAGCGGGCTGCGTCGTCACCAATGCTTTCGGACAGGGCCTTGACGACGTACTGTTGCTGGACAGCACACCCGCCAATCACCAGACCATTATCGCCGCCGCCAATCGGCAGTTGCATGAAAAACTCATGATTTTCTTTGACACCCGCATCAAACAGATCGAACAGTTGCTGATCCGCCGCGTCAAGGCCGCCGCGAACCGGTAAAGGCGCATGCCGCGACATGTAGATGCAATGGGTTCAATCACCAAGCCCGAAGGCGCGGGCAAGCCGGTTCTTTTCTTTTCGGACAGGATTTACAGGATTCTCAGGATATAGGCCGGTCCGTTGTGCTGTTTCTCCCTCTCCCTCCGGGAGAGGGGTGGGGTGAGGGGAACAATTGCCTGGAACTTATCCCGAGAATCCTGTAAGTCCTGCCGGAAATGAAAAGAACCGACGAAGGAATATTTTCAACCACGGAGATCACGCCACGGATACGACCGCAGGTCTCCCAGTGGTTTTGGCGCTGTGTTTTTGGAGACCTTCGGTCGGCGTGGTGGCTCGGTCGGGAGACCGGCCACAACAGGAAGCACGCTAAAGCGTGAACAACATACACACATCCCCGACCGAAAGGTCTTCCCCATCGTGACACCGCTCCTGCGGTGTCACGCACGTCTTGCGACGCTCCGCGTCGCACAAATGACAAGTGCAGGCGGGACACCTGCGCTACAATAGAAACAAGGCGACCACGCCCATCACTGGGCGTGACCGCCTCACGCGTATCCTTCTTCTTCCGAACTCCCAGCGCACTCCGCCGCGCAGGATTGATTCCCCGGCCTCAGCCGGCGCGCCGCCGCAGCCGCATCGCCGCCAAACCCACAAGCCCAAGACCAAATATCCCCACCGTCGCCGGCTCGGGTACCGGGGCTGTAGGGCCGGTGAGTTGCACCAAAGCATCGGTATAGGCACTATCACGATATTGTACAGATGCTATGGCATAATCGCCGATGGATGGTATATTCAAGCCGGGTTGAAGACGGTCCAACAAGGACGTATTCAGAAGCATCTGCCAACTAGTAACATGCTGCTTCTCTGCGTCCCATTGCCAAATCAAACGCGCCACGCGTTTATCGGGGTTGGCCGCTCCCACCCGCTCAATGTGACTATCCTTATCCGGCAACATCAAAATACCCTTGTTTGCACTCCAATCCGAAGCGGTAAACCATCCGGAACTTCTCAGGAAAACCCCGCCGTTACCGCTTGCGCTAGTGCTGCCAACGCCATCGCCCGCTGCCGGAGCAATCGTGCTTGCCGAGAAGGTTGCATCTTTCGTTCCAAACTTTGCAACAAATTTAGTACCTTCATTTAGCAGCGAATTCACTGCATTTCCGGTAAAAGAGTCCCATCCGGCCTCCGTAGCGGTGATGTCGGCAAAGACCCCGCCGATGCCGATCACCGTGTCGCCCGCCAGCCAGGAATAGTCCCCATCGCTGATATTCAGCTTGGACCCGGATGCTACGGTCATTACGGTGCTGTAGATATCAAAACCATAGTTTGCTGAGTTCCGCACATATGTGCCGTTTTGCAGAGAATTGCTGGAATAGGCCCACCCGTCGGCCAACGGATCACCCGTCACGGTGGACGCCACGGCCGTTCCCGCCACAAGCGCCAAGATTGTGATTCCCAAGATAGTCAAGATGTCACGCTTCATTGAGGTTCTCCCTATTTGTTTTTCGTCAACCCGATATTCAGCCAAGATTGCTCCGAATCTCACACCATGTGATTTCGGGCACAATGGGAATACACGGCCTTCCCCACCGGGCATTCACCGGCAAAAGATACACAGCATTGAGAATAGAAACGCAAGATTCGTGCCCAAATTGCAGATCATCTCCAATCCACGAAAAACTACCGCCACCTTTTTCCCCTTTTCGTCGGTCGAAATGCGGCATATCCGACCTTCATAAATCGGGGGAATCCCGTCTCGCTCCGTTTCCCACATTTTTTTGAGCTCGAGATCCATGAAGAGCGCCAAACGAATGGCGCTTCCAATTTCCAGCTCGTCATCGGTATAAAAAGCGAGTCCTCCGACCAATACCGGACCAATATCAACCGTGATCCCCTCTTTCCATTCCCCATCAAGAAACGTCTTTCCTTCTTCGAGACTATAAATGAAAGGAATATTGACAATTTCACGATCGAAAATACGCCGTTCTGCTGACATTTTTAAGTTCACCTTTACAATTCCATGATATACTGTGCACCATTTTTCTACCGAAAAACGCCGTTGCCATTGCAGGTTAAGTGTAATGGGAAATACAATCAATTCAATGGAGGCAACAACTCGATGGGATTCAATGCCTTGTCCAACTCTCGAATTTCAAAATGCAAAATCCCATTTTCCTGATTGGGAGTGCGGCCGGTGTTGCCGACCGTGGCAATTTGTTCTCCTCGTTTCACCTGCTGCCCGTTTTTCACTAAATTTTCGTTGTTGTTGGCATAAATCGTGCGAATTCCTTTTTTATTGATCTCTCCGTGATATAAAATAATGTAATTCCCGAAGCTGCTGCCCAGTTTCTGATCGCTGACTCCCGCCACCAGTTGCACTACGCCCTCCGCCGCCGCATACACCGGCGTGCCGATCTCCGCTCCGAGATCGATGCCGGGATTGAAATCGAAGTCGCCCGTGGATTGATTAAAAGGACGCACCACGCGAAAAGATTCTTTCAACGGCCATTGATATTTTAACGAACCGAATTGTTTCACAGCTCGAGGGAACTCCACTTCCTGCGCCGGAACATTTTTTTGGGGGGCCGAAGGCGTTGGAACGGGCTTGGATGGAGGCGGTGTAATTTTCACTTCAACCCGTTTATCCTCTTTGGGCAATTTGACAACCGGTTTTTCCGCAATCACCGTCACTTTTGTCGTTTCGACATCTTTCACTTCCGTGGCACGGGGAATCCAGAGACTTTGCCATGCGCGCAGGTCTTTCGAATCGGTCAGATTGTTCGCCTGCTGCAGTTCTCGCGGGGTGATGTCATAGGCCTTGGCGATGGCAAACAGGGTTTGACCGGGCTCGACCAGATGATAAAGGCCGTCGGGTTTCACTTCTTCCGTCTGAATCGGATCAACAAATTTGATCTCCGTCGCGCCGGGAATAAACAATCGCTTGTTTGTCGGAAGGATTTGT
>CAZLII010000125.1:0-9406 GCA_964559065.1 uncultured Nitrospirales bacterium
GAATCGCCGGAGTGCTGCCAAGTGTGCGGCGCGGGAGCGCCGCGGTGGTGCGTTACACCGCAGGAGCGGTGCAACGAGGGAATAAATCCTTGGATGTGAAGTACTTGTGCTCGAAACCGGCAAGGTGCTTTCTTAGCAGCAGGGAGCGTAAGCGGCCGAGAAATCTGGTATGTGGACAAGATTTCTCGCTACGCTCGAAATGACAGAGTCGTGTGCAGGTTGGCAGAAAACAAGCGCCTTTTGTCATTTCGAAGGAGCGCAGCGACTGAGAAATCTGGCATGTGGACAAGATTTCTCGCTACGCTCGAAATGACAAGAACTTCGTTTGAAAACCTCGTTCATTGAAAATGTGACCACGGGTGCGGTATGACTATCGGTATTCTGCGTGAAACGATGCTTTACGGGAGGATAGTGGAATGAAGGCAGTGGCGATTAATGGAAGCGCGCGGGAAGCGGGGAACACGGAGATATTGTTGCAGCAGTGCCTGAAAACGCTGGCGTTTGAGGGCATTCAAGGGGAATTGATCAGCTTGTCGGAAAAGCGGGTGACGCCGTGCACGGCATGCGCGAAATGTTTCAAGAACCGGGATGGCAAGTGCATCATCACGGATGATGCGTTTCATGAAATCTACGGGAAGATGTGCGCGGCGGACATCATCATCGTCGGGTCGCCGGTCTATTTCGGGTCGGCCACGGCGGAAATGACGGCGCTTCTGGACCGGGCGGGCTATGTGGCGCGGGCGAACGGAAACGTTTTCTCGCGCAAACTGGGCGGCCCGGTGGTGGTGGCGCGGCGCGCCGGCCAGAATTTTACCTACGCCCAGTTGATGTTCTGGTATATGATCATGGACATGATCGTGCCGGGGTCAACCTATTGGAACATCGGCTTCGGGCTTGCGCCGGGGGAGGTGAAGGAAGACGAGGAAGCATTGCAGACGGTCACCCGCTTCGCGGAAAACCTGGCCTGGCTGGCGAAAAAAATTCACAAGTAGACCTCGGTGTGTGGGAATTGCCAAAATTAAGGGGCATTATTTTCAGAGCCAGGAAAATCTTTGCGCTGATCAGGGTCTGACCTTATCCGGAAGGCTTCTTTGTCTTCGGGCGAAATAAACACCGGCTACGACGACAAACAACAGGCCGATGACCGCCAGACCAGGGATTGCGGTGGCGGGCATCTTTTCCGGTGGGGCTCCAATCTCGCTGGTGACTGGCAGCAGGATGTGTGATAGGCGGGCCGCATCATGATAGATGGTGTTCATGGCAGTCTGCATATGGGTGTGCTGATTCCAGGGTTCCCCCGTGTTGGGATTGACATCGTAGCGGTCGTAGTTGCTGCTTGATATGGCGACGCGGATTCTGTGGCCTGCGTTGAAAGCGATACAGGTTTCCCATAGATCAATCTCAAACTCATAAACCTCGCCGGGAACGAGAAATTCCGCACTGCGCATCGTGTTGCGATGTCGCGCCCGGACGATACCGTCGCAGACGATCATGGAACGGCCGTCGGGATAGACGTCGCAGAGTTTGGCGGTAAAATCCGTATCCACGGCGGAACTTGAAGCCCAGAGGCGCACGATTACCTTGCCGCAAACCTCGACATATTGACTGAGAGGCGGGGTGGTGAACAGGAGTACATCCGGCCGCGATTCCACCGGCCGCTGGTCATACGGTCCTTTAGTGCCGAAATTGTTGGCGCCGCCAATGGTCGGCACAGGGTCATTCGGATCGAACGTGTAACTTTGGTGACTCTCCTGAACGGTTGGAGGTGAGGTGCTCAGCAGCCCGCCGGCATGGAAATAATAGGCCACCCCCGTGGCGGGGACGGGCCAGTCATCGGCATAGCGCCATTCATTCCCCGGGGCGTTTGGATCGTCCACATCACCCAGGACGTAATAACATACCGGCGGGTCTTCCATCATGCCCATGTCAATGTCTTTGACCCAATGGTCTATCCAGTCTGCGATATCGTCGTAGGGGGCCGGCGGTTTTCTTGCGTTTGGCCAGACAAAACCGCCTTCCGTATTGGCATGACCATAGGCCTCAATGATGAGTTTCTGGCGTCCGCGCGCGCCCGGTCCCCCGTGGTGCTGAATGTTTACGAAACTGTTTATAGCGCCCCGCAACCAGAGGTCATACCACCCGGCGCGATGGACCATCGGCCAGTTGACAAGGTGATAACGGGTTTCAAAGTTGACGTATGCGTACAACTCGTCGTTATAGAAGGGGCTGTGCGTCACCATGTCCATCACGAGGTCGTAAACCTCCGGGCCGCGAAGCATCGTCCAGTTTTCTATCAGGTTCTTCCGGAAGGCGCCATCATGAAACAATCCCTGGCTGTACAGGTCGGAACCTGCTTCTTTGACATATTGGCAGACCAGACCGGGCGGGTCGCTTCCGGCCAGCATGTATTGGGTAATGCCGCGCGCCGACCCGCCGTAAGTCGCGATTTGACCATTGCTCCAAGGCTGTGCGCGAATCCACAACACTGTTTCGTAACCGTCTTTTTTTTCGCCCCATCCGTCATCCAGAAACATCCGGAATATGCCTTCCGACGCAAACAAGCCGCGACAGTCCTGGACGACCAGGGCATAGCCCCGAAGGCGGAACTCATCGCCGGGGCGATTTCCGTCGGTGTTCTTGTTGTAGGTGGTGCGGTACAGGACGACGGGCCAGGGGCCGCTGCCGAGAGGAAGATAAACATCCGTGGCCAACCTTACCCCGTCGGACATCTCGACCATGTGGGTGGTTTTGTCCGGCAAACCGATGGGTTCCAACGCGAAATCAATCCCGCCGACATCGCTTCGGCAGTCAAATTCGACGATACCGGGCTGCGCGATATCCGCATAGGTGGGCCGTTGGCCATCGTAAGGCGCGCCGTCATAGATTTGATTGATGAAGGCCGTTCCAGGATGCATGGTAAACACCAGCACCCTGTCAAGACCGGGCAGCGCACTGTCAACGGTGTACGAAAAAACGCCCGAAGCGTTGGTCTGGCCGCTGACTTCGACGGGTATCAAGTCTTCCGGATTGCCGGTTCCGAGAGCAATGGTCCGGACTGCGCCGATAGGGCAATTGGCCAATGGGGCGCCGGTCTGGGCGTTGGTTACCTGGCCCGATATGGTTACCGGCGCCGCACCAGCCCAGATGGCAATCAAGAACCACATTACGCCCGTCACAAACGCCAGAGTATGCGCGTCTTTGTCAGTCATGGTGAGTAGATTCCCGGGTTCAACAAAACAGCCACATTATCAAGGTCAAGCTCGCATCGCCGCGTCCCGCATCCAGACACTTCATGCAGGACATGAAACCTGTACTGCATTGTAATACTTTTCCGTCTGCATTGTACGCAGTGGTACGTCCGATGTACTGAAAAACTACTTCGTGTCCAGTTTGATGTCATCCACATAGACAGCGACGGCGTGGTCGGCGTTGGAGACGAAGCCGAACCAGTCGAGGGCGCGAAATCGGGGGTTGCAGGGAAGTCCCTCGAAATGCACAGGGGCTTCGCCCGGCACGGCGATGCTGAGGTTCCATGCGCCGTTTGCCGTCCTGCCGAGGGGACAGGTGATCGTCACATCAATCCAGGCATCGGCGGGCCAGTTTCCCAGTGTCTTCCCCCAACTGCTGATGCTGCCATCGGCATTGAACCACAGGCTGGGACCGGCGCGGTACGGCGAATGGCTGTCGCGCCACTCGTGGTAGAACACGGCGCCAGCGTCAAGCCGGATGGAAAAAGAGGCGGTCGCTGTGCCGTGCCGCAGTCCCGGTGCATAGAACAGATGGGGGTTGAAAACGTGGGCGAGGCCGGGGGCGTCGGTGAATTTCAGGCTGTGCCTGCCGGACCTTGCGTGTTCGTCCGAGACCCGGATGCGGGCCGCGCCTTCCTCGCCCAGGGTCTCGGCAGCCGGCGCGGTCAACCCCACCGATATGGCTTCAAAGTCCTGCGCGATGCGCCTTGGGGCAGGCGGCTGCGGCAATGGGTGTACGTAACGTTCGACGCGCCGTGGTTTTTCGACCCATTCCGGATCGCCGTAGATACCAATCTTCTCTACATCAATCGGTTTGAAGCCGATTTTGAGTGCGGGCGAATCCGGCTTGAGCCGGAAATCCCGCGCTTCAATGTTCTCAAATAGCGGGTCGGCGACAATCGAATGCTGATCATAGCCCTGCGCCTGCCATTCCTCCCAGGAACGTCCCGCGAATTCCAGTTCCGCGCCGGAGGCGTCCCAGAAAAGGTTGTAATCGGAGCGCCAGTTTCCGTTGCGCCAGGTGCTTCCGAGCAGGCGGCCGTTGTTGAAATAAATGATGTTTCGATTGAACGTGAAGGAGATGTGGTCTTCTTCGCGGGAACGGATCAGTTGTTCGCGGTGGGAGAAGGCCAAAATGTTGTTTTCATAGCGGTTTTCCTTGCCGTAGTGCTGGTGCGTGGTGCCGGTCTGGGTGTTGAAGACGATGTTGTTTTCCATCAGGATGCCGGTGCTGCCCTCGTCGGTGTAGAGTCCCCAGCCGCCGGAGATTTTGGGGTTGGAAATGATGTCGTGGATGTAGTTGTTGCGCAGGACGGTGCCGGGGGAATCGCCAAGCGTGTAGATGCCGCCCATGTCGCTGAGTTGGCCCTTGCCGACATTGTGAATGCGGTTGTATTCGATGATGTTGTGGTGGGCGGAACTGGGCGCGTATCCCCAGGACCATCCGACGGAGACGCCGGTATAACGGAAGTCGCAGATTTCGTTGTGTGAAATGCGGTTGTGGGAACTGCGGCCAATCCACACGCCGACCGCGCCGCGATAGATGCGGCCGCCGTCGTGGATAAAGCAGTTGTCCACCGTATTGCGAAGCGCCGCCTCCTGTTCCGTCGCGGGGTCGCCGGTTTCGCCGATGCGCACGCCGCCCGCGCCGAGATCGAAAATTTCGGTGCGGGTCAGCAGGTTGTCCCGGCTGCCTTTCCGGAACCAGACGCCGTAACCGCCGACATGGCCGACAATGCAATCTTCGATGACGCACTGCCGCGCGCCCGTGGCTTCAAATGCGGCGGAAACGCTCCAGGCCGCCTGGCTGTCGCTGTGCCCCTCCGGGCCGATGGGGTAGTCGGCGTAGTGCAGGCGCAACCCGCGAAAATGCAGATGTTCCACGAACCGGCCTTCGGCGGGCTGGCCGTCCAGCCGGATCAACTGCTGCGCCATGGGAATGACGGCATCGGCGGTCTGCATGTCCTCGCCGGGCATGGGGATGTAATAGAGTTTTCCCTCCCGGCGGTTCAGGAACCATTCCCCCGGCTGGTCGAGCGCCTCGAAGAGATGCTCGATGAAATACCATTGGTCCCCGCGCCAATAGCCGAAATGCCACCGGGCCGGGCCGGTGAATGTGAGGATGCGCTCCGCTTCGTCGCGTTCCTTCACGCGATGCAGCGAGGTCTCCCAGGAATGGAACACCACAAAGACTGCGTCTTCCAGCGCGGGCCAGCGCTGGACATCGCCGGGCCGGTAGCGAAACCTGACCGCGCTTTTCTTGTCCGGGCCGCCGGCGGTGTCCTTCTCCATGACCGGCCCGTCCATGTAGAGAAACTCCTCATCCGTGGGATAGTCCCCGGCGGGGTGGGGCGCATTGGGCGTGCGCGCTGGCGTGCGGCGCTCGCCGTTCACCCAAAACGCGCCGATGCGGTCGGCGCGTTCACGCGCTTCGGGCACATCCGCCACCCATAAATCGCCTTCCTGCCGCCAGCCGCCGATGCGACGACCGCCGTGCAGGATGGGCATTTCACCGGGATAGGCTTCATAGGTCACGGGCGCATTCGGCGCGCCGGAATCTTCCGGCCCGAAGATGACCGGTTCCGCGATGAAATATACGCCCTCCCGCACCAGCACCCGCGCGGGTCCCACAATTTCACCGGCCGCCTTCAGCCGGCGCAACACGTTGCGTGCTCCGGCAATCGTGGCGCAGGGACCGTCCGCCTTGTCCGCGTTGGGTTCCGCCAGGGTTCCCGACCAGACATCATTGCCTTGCGGGGACACATAGATCGTCAATGCTCTATCTTCCGAAAAGGCGGAGGAAGACAATGCGATGGCCAGCAAGATCAGAGGAAGCAGATTTCCGCGAGTAAACATGATTTAAATCTCCCGGTGGAGTGACACGCCAAAAGGACCCAAATGGAAACGCATACGCGGAGTCTAATGGATTCCTGGGACGGCTTCAAAAAGAGGGGTTGTGAAGGAATTCTTTGTGGGGGACGGCTGGCTCCGCAAAGAGACACGGATGGACACGGACGGACACGGACTGGCATGGTCCGGAAAAAACCAACACGGAAAATGCGCGGACAGACACGACCCCGGAAAGAACCAACCCAAAAGGACGCAAACAGGCATGGGGCGCTTGCGGGTTGTCATGGAGGGCGGGATGCTGTTATCGTTAAGGGCGCTGGAGGGTAAGCGCCGGGACGGAAATGCAGCACTCCAAACATGGGAAATGCGCCTTCAATGGGAAGCGCAGTGCGACGCTGTCTGGGGAGATTCCGGAGCGGAAGGCGTAATAACGAAACATGAAGGAGCGGATGAGAAGATGCCTCGCGTACTGAAATTCACCGTGGTGCCAAAACTGCCGGAGCCGATAGCGCGGTTGTCGGACGTTGCGGACAACATTTGGTGGTGCTGGGACCCGGAAGCGATTGATCTGTTTTTCCGGATTGACCGGGACCTTTGGACGGAGGTCCATGAGAATCCGCGCCGTCTGTTGGGAGAGGTGAGCCAGGTGCGGCTGGAGGAACTGGCGAAAAGCGACAGTTTTCTGGCCCATCTGGACCGGGTGTGGAACAATCTTCAGCAGTATATGGCCACCAATACATGGCATGAGCGCAATCCACAGGCCCCGAAGGGGCTTTGCGTGGCGTACATGTCGGCGGAATACGGGCTGCATGAATCCATCAGCATCTATTCGGGGGGGTTGGGGGTGCTGGCGGGGGATCATTTGAAGGCGGCGAGCGATCTGGGCTTGCCGCTGGTGGGCGTAGGGCTGTTGTATCGGGAAGGCTACTTCAGACAGTACCTCAATGCGGATGGATGGCAACAGGAGACCTATCCGCGCAATGACTTCTACAACATGCCGATTCAGTTGGTACGCGATGAAGCGGGCAAACCCCTGCTGATCGAAGTGGAGTTTCAGGAAAAACCGATCAGGACGCGGATTTGGAAATGCCAGGTCGGTCGTGTGCCGCTGTATCTTCTTGACGCGGATGTGGAAGAAAATGACATGACGGACCGGGCCATCACGGCGCAACTGTACGGTGGCGACCGCGAAACGCGGATACGCCAGGAGATCATGTTGGGTATGGGCGGCGTCATCGCCATGCACAGGCTGAACATCAAGCCCAGCATATATCACATGAATGAGGGCCATGCGGCGTTCATGACGTTGCAGCGCATCAGGGAACTGGTGCTTCATGAGAAACTGACATTCCATGAAGCGGTGGAAACGGTGAAGGCGGGAAGTTACTTCACCACGCATACGCCGGTGCCGGCGGGCAATGACATGTTCGATCCGGGCATGATTGAGCGGTATTTCCGAAAGTACTGCCATGATGTGGGCATTCATGTCAATGAATTGCTGGGGCTTGGCAGGCAGAATCCTCATGATTCGCGCGAGCCATTCTGCATGACGGTGCTGGCGCTGCGGCTCAGCGCGGGCGCGAATGGCGTGAGCAAATTGCACGGAGAGGTCTCGCGCAGCATGTGGTCGCAGACCTGGAAGAATCTTCCCGAGAATGAGGTGCCCATCACCTCGATCACCAACGGCGTGCATATTCGGTCCTGGATTTCGCGCGATTTGGCCGACCTGTATGACCGTTATCTCGGCCCCGGATGGGTGAATACCCCCGATGACCATACCATCTGGAGACGCATTGACGAGTTGCCGGACACGGAATTGTGGCGGACGCACGAGCGCCGCCGGGAGCGCCTGGTCAACTTCGCGCGCACGCGGCTGCATCGGCAGTTGCTCAACCGGGGCGCGCCCAGCGAGGAAATCCGCCATGCCAATGAGGTGCTGGACCCGGAGGTGCTTACCATCGGCTTTGCGCGCCGCTTCGCCACGTACAAGCGCGCCACGCTGATTTTGCACGACATCGAACGGATGAAACGCATCCTGCTGACCCCGGGCCGCCATGTGCAGATCATTATCGCCGGCAAGGCGCATCCGCAGGACACGGCGGGCAAAGAAATAATCCGACAGTTGGTGCATTTCTGTCGTGATGCTGAAATCCGCAATCATGTGGTGTTTCTGGAGGACTACGACATCAATGTGGCGAGATACATGGTGCAGGGGGTGGACTGCTGGTTGAACACGCCCCGCCGACCGATGGAGGCCAGCGGCACCAGCGGCATGAAAGCAGCCGCCAACGGCGCGCTCAACATCAGCATTCCCGATGGATGGTGGTGCGAGGCGGAGTTTCTGGGCGACAACGGGTGGAGCATCGGCCGGGGCGAGCGTTATGACAGCACCGAGGAACAGGACCGCGTGGAGAGCGAGGCGCTTTACGAGATTCTGGAAAAGGAGGCGGTGCCGATTTTCTATGACCGCGGGCGGGACGGGCTTCCGCGGGGCTGGATCGCACGCATGAAGGCCGCCATCCGCACCATCTGCCCCGTATTCAACACCTATCGGATGGTGCAGGAATATGCGGACCGCAGTTACATTCCATGTTCCATCCGCAAACTGGAACTGAAACAAAGCAACCGGCAACGTTCCCGCGCTCTGGCGCATTGGAAGGAACTGGTGTATGCCAATTGGGGGCAAGCGCATTTTGTGAATATAGAATCGGGACCGACGGAAGGACTTCCGGTAGGCACAAGCCTGCAAGTGACCGCGGAAGTGTTCCTGGGGCAACTCGGCAGTTCCGACGTTATGGTGGAAATTTTCTACGGCGACTTGGACCCCTTTGGCCAGATTCCCGTCGGGCGCACGGTGGAAATGACCTGCACGAAAGAACTGGGCAAGGGCGTGTATCGTTTTGAAGGCGCCATCGTCTGCCGGGAAACCGGGCAACAGGGGTTCACGGTGCGCGTCATCCCCTCGCACCCCGATCTATGGCAGAAACACGAAATGGCGCTGGTCACATGGGCATAGCCCGGCCGGGCGGAAATCCACGATGGACAAGCCCCCCTTTGAATTCGCCGCGCCGGATTACCCGCTGGCGCCCCATACCTATTACCGGGTGGGCGGGCCGGCGCGGTGGGCGCTGATCCCGCGAAACGCGGATGAAGCCGAGGCCGCCTGGCGGTGGGCGCGGGAACAGAACATCCCGATGCTGCTGCTGGGGGCGGGTTCGAATGTGCTTATCTCAGATGCGGGTTTCCCCGGTATTGTACTGTTCACCACCGGCCTGAACCGACTGGAATCACTGGGTGGCGATCGCTAC
>CAZLII010000126.1:0-9385 GCA_964559065.1 uncultured Nitrospirales bacterium
CGAGATCGGCGCTTTGTTCCACGAGACAGACGGACCCCTCATAGAAGTCGGCGCGCGCGTGGGCGGGGCCGAATTTCTCGGAGCCGGCCATGGGATGACTTCCCACAAAGCGCCGCGGGCGCGGCCAAGAGGCGGCGGCATGGTCGCATATGGCGCGTTTCGTGCTGGCCACGTCGGTGACTACCGCATCCGGACGGCACGCGTCGCGGATGACATCCAATTTTTCCACGACCATCGCGGCGGGGGTGGCGATGACTATGAGGGCGGCGTCCCGCGCGGCCTCGCCGTCATCCAGGGTAATTTCATCCACCGCGCCGATGCGGTGCGCGATTTCGAGAGACTCGATGCGTCGGCCCGCGCCGATGATACGCCCGGCAAGCCCGCGGGTCTTCATCGCCAAGCCGAGCGATGCGCCCAGCAACCCGGCGCCGATGATGCTCACGCGGTCAAAATGGGGCTTCATGAATCACTCCCTGGCTGCGGCGACGGCCTCCTGCACGGTGAACGCGCCCAGATAGAGGGCGCGGCCGATGATGATCTCATCCACACCGTCCGCCTCCAGGGCGCGCGCGGCGCGGATGTCGTCCAACGAAGAGACCCCGCCGGAAATGGTAACGGGGATATTGACGGCGCGGGCGACGGCGCGGGTCATCTCCAGGTTGGGGCCGCCCATCATGCCGTCACGCAGAATGTCAGTATAGATGATACGGGCTGCACCCGCCGCTTCGACGCGCCGCGCAAAGTCAAGCGCATCGCCATCTGTGTCTTCCAGCCATCCGCTGAGGGAGGGCTTCCCTTCGCGGGCGTCAATCCCAACAGCGATTCCCTCCGGCCAGGTGCGACAGGCTTCGCGCAAAAGGTCAGGATCGCGATAGGCGGCGGTGCCCAGGATGACGCGGGATGCCCCCGCCTCAAACAGATTCCGGATCGTCTCAAAATTCCGGATGCCGCCGCCCACTTCAAACGGCACGCCGGCGGTCGCCATGGCGCGCAGTTCCTTTTCGATGCAGCAGCGGCCCTGTTTTGCGCCGTCCAAATCCACGATATGCACGAGACCCTCCCCCAACGCGTCGTGCCAAATTATGGCCTGGGCCACGGGGTCTTCCGAGAAGACCGTTTCCTGGGCATAGTCGCCCTGGAGGAGGTTGACGCAGCGGCCGCCGCGAATATCCACCGCCGGCACGATGCGCATGTCAGGACGCGGAATCGAGCCGGGCCTTGACCTGCGCGACGATTTCGCCGAACGCCTCGTCGTCGGTGGCGGCGATTTCCGCAAGCATCTTGCGGTCCAGGCCGATTTCGGCCTTTTTCAGGCCGTTCATGAAGCGGCTGTAGGTCATCCCGTAGGCGCGCACGCCCGCGTTGATGCGCGCGATCCATAGTTTGCGGAAATCGCGCTTGCGCGCTTTCCGGTCACGATAGGCGTATTGTCCGGCATGGTCCACCGCCTGCTTTGCCGTCTTCAGGAGGCGATGGCGGCTGCCGCGATAACCTGAGGCCAACTTAATGATTTTCTTACGGCGTTGCCGTGACGCCGGATTGTTCCTTGCTCTGGGCATGATATGTGATCCTTTCCTTTCCCGTCCCGCCGTCGGCCTGCGGCCGTGTGCGGGGGGGACGGCGTGGGGGGAGCGTTGGCCCCGGGCCATTTCTCCCCGGCAAATGTATCTCAGGCGTAGGGCAGCAGCCGGCGCACCCGCGCCTTCTCTGTCCTGTCCAACATGGTGGCGTGGCGAAGATTTCGCCGGCGTTTGGCCGACTTGCAGGTTTTCAGGTGCCGGTTAAACGCCTTCTGCCTCTTAAAGTCGCCGTCTTTTGTGCGCTTGAAGCGCTTGGCCGCAGCGCGATTGGTCTTCATTTTGGGCATATATATCCCTCCTTCCAAGTTTGGGCGGAGCACACGCGGTCTCGCTTGTGCGAATCGCAGATGGACAAGTTCAGGATAACCGTGGCGGATGACTACTTGGCCGGGGTCAACACCAGGCTCATATTCCGGCCTTCCAAGGCAAGCGAATCTACGTTGTACTCTTCCGCGCACAAGTCCTTGGTCGCCTCCACCACCTTGCGAAGGATTTCCTGGCCAAATTCCGGATGCGCCATTTCCCGGCCCCGGAACATGATCGTGACTTTCACCTTGTTCCCTTCCTGAAGAAACTCACGCACATGATTCGTCTTGTAGTCGAAGTCATGCTTGTCAATCTTCGGACGGTACTTGATTTCCTTCACCGTCACCGTATGCTGGTGTTTTCTCGACTCGCGCGCCCGCCGTTTCTGTTCGTAGCGGTATTTGCCGTAATCCATGATGCGGCAGACCGGCGGCACGGCCTTGGGCGCCACTTCAACCAAGTCCAAACCCCGTTCTTCCGCTTCGCGGACGGCATCTCGGGGACTCATGATCCCCAATTGGTTGCTCTCCTCGTCAATGACGCGCACCTGACGCGCCCGGATTTGGTGGTTGATGCGAACTTGTTCTTCTCGTGTCGGCTTAGCGATGAGCGTGCCTCCTCAGGGGCCCAGCGCCCCAGATTGACTACCCGCCCCACAGCTCCTCGGGCAGCTCGCCCTGGCCGTGCCGCGGGGAGCAAAAAGACACGGCAAAGAGGGCCGACCCTCTCTGCCGCAATCATGTCCGCTGCAACGCATCGCGCGCATTGGTCTGTCTGACGCTCAGAACCAAGCTGGCAGGCTTTTCGCGGCCGCCGCATGGTGAGGAGCCGGCGCTCCTTCTTGACGCCGGCGCGGGAATTTCCCCCCGCCAGCGCGTACAGAGTGTAGCATACTGCTGCAGACCAGTCAAATGGACATCTCACGTTGTGCCAGACAATCCAGCACCGCCGCTTTGACCTCTTCGACCGATATCATCTTCATACACTGGTTGTCATCGCATCTGGATTGGCGATGATTAAGGGCATTCAGACAAGGGCTGCATGCAAGCCCTTTATGCAACACGTGCCCTTTCAGTCCGGGTGGGCCGTAGACCAGGGGCGTCTCCGGGCCGAAGAGCACCACGGCGTGGATGCCGGTGAGCGTGGCAAAATGAGCCGGGCCGCTGTCGGAGGTGACCAGCACTTCCGCCATATCGAGCAGGGCAAGCAGCCCCTCAAGTCGGATGGCGCCAGCGAGATTTGCGACGCGGTCGGCGCCGATTTCACGACGCATGGTCTCTGCGGCGTCATGCTCCGACGCGAGGCCGGTGATGACAATCGTCAGGTCCGGGGCCTCGTCCAACAGTTGCCAGGCCAAAGAGATGAAGCGGTCCCGTGGCCACTGGCGGATCGGCATGATGTCATCAATCTTCGGGTTGAACACGATAAGGCGCATGGCATGTGGGTCAATACCTTGTTCTCGCAACAATTTATTGACCTGTTCACGGGCTTCCTCGGCGATGACCAGCGGCGGCAGCGAACGTGGAATAACCGGCTCCGGAACAATCTTCGCCAGAGGAGTTTCCTTCCGGTCCCGTAGGCATGCCTGTACCAGAACGTCAGTCAAGACCCCAATGTGCAGGTAGGGGTTGTGTTGTACGTGGTGTGTCATCAAATCACCGCGATACAACCCCTCCATCGAAAAGCGATGGAGCCCCACGCGCCGCTTTGCGCCGGTCAGATAGGCGACGATAACGGATGCCCGCGCAAACAGTTCCAAGTCTATCGCTGTGTCAATGCCCAGTTGCCGGGTGCGTCGCATCAGCCACAATACGCCACGGAGCATAGGCCAGAGACCTTCATCGCTCAACGACAGGATATTCTCTCGGGGAATGCAGTCCATGACATCGAGGATTTCGCGATTGCTCTCAAAAACACAGAAATACACATTTTCCCGGCCGACCATGCCAATGGCGCGTTCGATGGCCTGATGAATCAGCACGGTGGCGCCTTGTTCGGACATTTTGATGAAGAGGATGCGACGCGGCTCGCCGGTGGGCGGCCGTTCAATTCCCAGCACACCGCATGTGCGGCGCAGGACCGTCAATCCAAAACAAATCGGTACGCCCGCATACCGGTCAATAAGTCGGACAAGCCATATGGGCAAAACAGTTTCCTCTCTTACGCCAACGGGTAGTGAGCATGAAAGCAGCAAATCATATCATACTTGCGCGGGGCATTCGCGCAATTCCGCGCGCGCGGTTACGCTCAGGATGCCTTTACCCGGGCTTCGGGGATAGGTTTTGCCTCGCTGCGGGGATGCTTGCGGCCGCATCGTGGGCATTGCACAATGTCATGTTTGTAATCGGGCGGAATCTTGATGCGCGCGCCGCAGGCGCATGCAATGAACATGAAATGGTGAATTTTCCGCAACAAATCGCCCGCCTGGCGCATGCGCTGCCGGGACTCCATGGCGGATTCTTTGGGTTGCGGCGCTTTCTTTTCATCGCCGCGCAGGGGTGCGGGCGCGATGCCCAGGGCGGATGCGGGCATGTTTGCCGCGCCGGCGCCGCTGACCTTGGCCCAAGCGGATTGGTAACTCTGGAAAGACGCATTACCGGCGATGCTGCGCAGAATGCGGACGCGCTCGGGGATGGGCGGGTGGGTGGCGGTCAGGCCGAATGCGGACGCCTTTTTCTCGCCGAAAGGGTTGGCGATGTACATGGGCGCAGTGGCCTTGTTGGCGGATTCAAGCGGCCGGGTCTGGTTGCCGATGAGTTCCAGCGCTGAAGCCAGGCCTTCGGGATAGCGGGTGTACACCGCGGCCCCGGCGTCGGCCAGGTATTCCCGGCGGCGTGAACATGCGAAATAAATCACATAGGCCAGAAGCGGCGCAACAATGGCCAGCACAATGGCCAAGGCAATCAGAAGAATCTGGGCGCCCCCCCCGCCGCCCCGCCGGGAACCACGTCCCGAATAGCGCCGGGAACTGCCCATGCCATAGAAGACACTGCGCAGGAACAACTCCGAGAGAATGACAATAGTGCCCACCATGACGCCGATCATGGTCATGAACAACACATCGCGGTGCACAATGTGACTGATTTCATGGGCGATGACCCCTTGGAGTTGGTCGCGATTCATCCGCCCGAGCAGCCCCGCCGTCACCGCGACCATCGCGTCGTCCGGGCCGCGCCCCGCCGCGAAGGCGTTCATGCTCATGTCGTCAATGATGTAGATTTTCGGCATCTTCGGCAGGCGCGCCGCAATGGTCATCTCTTCCACGATGTTGAAGAGCATGGGGTGGTCCTGCTTTTCGATGGGACGCGCTTTGCTTGACGCCATCAGGATCGCCCCGCCCCCGAAGTATGCCGCCGTCGCCTGCACCGACCACAGCAGCACGGCAACGCCCAACCCGACAAGCCCCCCCACCGGCACAAACAGGATGTATGCGCCGACATCCACTTCCATCATGCCGGGAAACACGGCAACGCCGATCACGAAGCCCAGCAACGCCAACAGCAACAGCATGACCGCCACCAGCACCATGGACCGGCGTTTGTTCGCCCGGATCAATTCCCACATCATGACGGCCCCTTTGAATGTCTCAGGTGATGCGCCATCGCGGCCGCTTATTCAAAACTCACCTTGGGAACGGCGCGCTCGGCGGCGTCCTCGATTTCAAAGAACTCAGCGGCCTTGAAATTGAAGATGCCCGCGACGATGTTGTTGGGAAACATCTGGATGCCGTTGTTCAACGTCATCGCGGCGTCGTTATACGCCTGGCGCGCAAAACCAATTTTGTTCTCCGTCGAGGTCAGTTCTTCCTGCAGGGCGAGAAAATTCTGGTTCGCCTTCAGGTCGGGGTAATTCTCCACCACCACGAAGAAACTGCTCAATGCCTGGCTAAGCCCTGTTTCTGCGCGCGCTTTGTCGCCCACGCCCGCCGCCTGCGTGGCGAGATTGCGCGCCTTGGTAATGTTCTCCAAGGTGTCGCGCTCGTGCTTCATGTACCCCTTTGCCGTTTCTATCAGGTTGGGGATCAGGTCATGACGACGCTTCAATTGCACGTCTATCTGCGACCAGGCATTCTGCACCGCATTCCGCAGCCGGACAAGGCCGTTATAGGTCCCAATGACCCACAGCACAAGCATCGCCAGCACGGCCAGAATAACAATCAGCACAATCAACCCGCTCATGGATGGTTCCTCCTTCGCGTTGCCGCCAACCCAGTGGCGTTCAGGATTCGGACTCCCGTCGTTCAGGAAAAAGATTCCGCAGCCACGCCGCCACGGCTCCGCCGTCCGGCATGTCGCCGCCATATTTTAGCACCGACGCCAGTTCGCCCTCGTCGAACCACAGGCCATGATTCCGCTGACACTGATCATAAACCACTGGTTCCGGCCCGCCGGTGACGTGCTTGTCCATCTTGCCGTCGCAAATCGGACAGCGGCGCGGCGCTTCGCCCGCCGCATGGGCCGCGTCGCCGCCGCGCAGAAATCGGTCTGCCACGGTCTGATCACCGAACAACAGTTCCAATTCCCCTGCGTCCAGCCAGACACCCCGGCACGACACGCAGAAATCAATTTCCACCGCCTCATATTCGACGACAATCATCGCCTCTTTGCACACTGGACAGTCCATGGGTTGCATTCTAGGCGGCAAGCGTTCCTATGTCAATTACAGATCACAGCCGAAAATATTCGAACCGGCAGACCCGCATCGCTTAAACACAGGAAAAAGCCGCCCGCCGGCATTGCAGTTCCACCTTTATTTCGCCCGCGCCCCCCCTGCGCCGTATAAGGCTATTGCGCACCAGCGTGAATTGTCGGGCTTGCGTCTTAAAACCCCCGCGTATAGTAGCCGCGTTGGTTATCCCCGCCAAGGGCGCTTGCGCAGCCCCCTTGCCGCGATAGTGCGCGGCAAGGGACCTACGCCGAAAGACGGCCGAAGATGTCCAAGTGCCGGTCCGAAGCCATTTCTACGGCAAGATCATTCAGTCCCGCTGCGCGCAATTGCGCACGCACCTCATCCGGCGTGTAGGCCGCAAGAAGCGACCGGTAATACTCCTCCTGCAGCAGATCGCTTTCCTCGCCCGCATAACACGCCACAATCATATGCGCCGCCGTTTGCGTTGCGGGCCGCGCCAAGTCGCGAAGGAAGACCCAGGCACCCGGCGCGGCAATGCGCCGCAGTTCATTCCAGAACGGAACCGGATCGGAAAGATGGTGCAGCAGGCTGTTGGAGAATACGACATCAAAGCAGCCGTCCGGCCATGGCATACGCTTGGCGTCCTGACAAACCGGCCGAACGCAATCCGGTAACCCCGCTTCCCGCACCCCCGCGGCGGCAAACGAAAGCATGGCCATCGAAATATCGCCCGCAACAATGCGCCATTGCGGGCGTTCCCGCCCCACCCGCAGCGCAATATCCCCCGGCCCGCAGCCCAAGTCCACGGTCAATGCCCGTGACGACACATCTTCGGTGAGATACAACAGGCGATCCACAAACGCCGCGTTGACGTCGGCAAAATCCGCCGCCGCATACGCGCGCGCCTCCTCCGCCAAATCCATCGCCTCCGGCTCCGGACGCCTCGGCATGACCTCATTCATGGGAAACACCCATACAATCCCGTCGCGCCCGCCCCCAAAACAAACGGCCGGCCTCGCCGGCCCTTGACATCATGGTGGAGCTGAGGAGGATCGAACTCCTGACCTCATGACTGCCAGTCATGCGCTCTCCCAACTGAGCTACAGCCCCAAGAATTTTTAACATATTGTTTTTCAAGCATTTACCAGCGTATTGTTATACACAGCAAAGCGTTTTTTAGCCTGACTATAAATTGACTATATTTTCTGGGTTATAGTCGCTTGAAAACAGGGGATTCAACTGCACCATTTTGACTGTACTTTGGCGATTACAGTCATTCTGTGAGCATAGCACAGGATGCCGAGGGGAATCAAATTCAGCAATGGTGCTTTCAGCAATGGCGCCTCTGGAGCATGGCTGGGCGTAACCCTATTTCAGGGTCCAGATTTCAGGGTCCAGGCGCCTGCGTTCTGGACGCGTCCTTATGCGCCTGTTACAATTCCACTGCTCGTGGGAAATGGTGGAGATATTCGTTCCAAGACGACGCTATCGTCAATTTGTTCTCACAGGGGTGAATAATGACAACAAAAAGAAAAGGCCAGACAAAACGGAAGGCGGATGCTATTGAGTGGGTAACTCAACTGCGATTTTTTTGGAGAGGCCTTGCTCACGGATGGGCTGATACACTCCGTAACTGGGAAGAACGCCTCGATACGGACTACGAACGTTGCCGGCATTTTCTGCGCAAGACCACCGGCCACCTTCAAACGGTCTCCTGTCCCAGGAATGACGATTACAGATGCCCTCGAAGAGTAGAGCAAAACGAGGTGCGTCCCGGGGTTTTCTCATACCAAGCCGTCTGCGGGAAAAGAATGGAGCCTGAAGACGAATTCGAGGAATACTGTGACACCCTTACGCTTGCGCCGGAACAAGTTGAATTTTGGCAGCTTGATCGAGAAGAGCTGCTCACACAAATAAGCCAAGCCACCCGCTTCACTTCTACGCCGCCGCGCACATATCAAAATGGTGAGGCGTTGCATGTGCCGAAGGGGAAGACAATTGGATATTCAGCGTGGTACTGGGTTGTGAGGAGCGATGTTCCATTGGAAAAAGAATTGATGAAGGCCAATTTCTTATTGGTGTGGTTATGGCGTTGGCAATGCGGAGCGATAAGAAAATTGCGTGCACGGGTGTATTCGGAAATTGATGATGCGGCGCGGTGCTCTGTTGGATATACGCGTTGATATGCCGAAGGGGAAAGCAATTGCTGAGGGAATTGGTGGATGATTTTCTGTACGATTGCGGATGCGGGTTCATGATTTGTTGCGTGCGTGGGGGGATGCATTTTTTGTTGGCGGAGCCGTAAGGAATGCGGGAGGGCCGGCAGCGCCCTGGCGGGGCGGCGCCGGCCCTCATTCGTCAATTGATTGACGGGTTTATTTCACGGGCGGACCGACGCAGAAGCCGTCTTCGGTCGGCGGGTCAGCGTCCGGGCAGGCGTAGTAACCGCCGAAATTGTAGAACTGGATCACCCGCAGCAGTTCAGACAGGCTGAACACCCAGTTCTGGGGATTGTAGTCCGAGGCGTGGGGCGTGCAGGAATGGTCCGCGCCGGGCCCCGGCACATAGCCGTCCTCGGTGCTGTCCGGCGGATCAGCGCAGTGATAGCCGCCGGAGTTGTAGAACTGGATCACCCGCAGCAGTTCAGACAGGCTGATCAGGTTATCCTGATTCTGGTCGGCGCTGTGGAACTCACTCTCGCCCTCGCCCTCGCCTTCACCCTCGCCTTCGCACGGGCCTTCACCCTCGCCTTCACCCTCGCCTTCACCCTCGCCCTCGCCTTCACCTTCGCCTTCCCCTTCGCCTTCACCCTCACCTTCGCCCTCGCCTTCGCCCTCGCCTTCGCCTTCGCCTTCCCCTTCCCCCTCGCC
>CAZLII010000127.1:0-9377 GCA_964559065.1 uncultured Nitrospirales bacterium
ACATGAACCAGGGCCACAGAGGTTTTCTTTCGTCTCCCTTCGTGTTCATTCTTGTTTTGGAAAAGAATTGGGGAATATCACGACCATCATGGCGGGCAGTAATATTTTTCCGCATCCTCCATCCCGAAAGATCATTTTTAAAATGGCAAGGGGAGTGATACAATCACCACAGCATTAAATCGGGGCGCTGTGCCGCCCGATAGATGAAAAGGAGAATCGCGATGATGATGATTGCCCTGATTCTGATGGCCGGGACGGCGGCCCCGTATGAGGCCGCGTGGGAATCGCTGGATACCCGGCCCAATCCGCAGTGGTTCGAGGATGCGAAGTTCGGCATTTTCATTCACTGGGGGGTCTATGCGGTGCCGGCATGGGCGCCGACGACCACTTACTCCGAGTGGTATTGGAATCACATGCAGAAAAAGGACGGGGAGACCTGGAAGTTTCACGAGAGAACCTACGGTGAAAAATTTCAGTACCAGGATTTTGCGTCCATGTTCAAGGCGGAACTCTACGACCCGGACCACTGGGCGGACATTTTTGCGCGCTCGGGCGCGAAATACGTAGTGAAGACCTCCAAGCATCACGACGGTTTCTGCATGTGGCCGAGCGCGGAGAGTTGGAACTGGAACGCGGTGGACATCGGGCCGCACCGCGACCTGGCGGGAGACCTGGTCGAGGCCGTCCGCAAGAAGGGACTGCGCATCGGTTTTTACTACTCCTTTTATGAATGGTACAACCCCATCTACCGGGCGGATGTCCATCGCTATGTGGACCAGCACATGCTGCCGCAGATGAAGGATCTGGTCGAACGCTACAAACCGGATGTCTTCTGGCCGGACGGCGAATGGGACCACCCCAGCGACACGTGGCGCAGCACGGAATTCATTGCGTGGCTCTTCAATGAATCCTCTGCGCCTGAGGATATCGTCATCAACGACAGATGGGGCAAGGAAACCCGAAACCGTCACGGCGGTTTCGCCACGCCGGAATATGGCCACATTCCCGAAGGGCGGCTGATAAGCATGGGCCGTTTCGAGGAATGCCAGGGCATGGGCCGGTCCTTCGGCTACAACCGCAACGAGAACGCGGAATGTTATCGCAGCGCGACGGAATTGCTGCATCTGCTCATTGACAACGTGAGCCGGGGCGGGAACCTCCTGCTCGACATCGGCCCGACGGCCGACGGACGCATCCCAGAGATCATGGAGGAACGGCTGCTGGACATGGGCGCGTGGCTCGAAGTGAACGGCGAAGCCATCTATGGCACACAGCCCTGGAAAGACGCGCCGAAAATGGACGATGTGCGATTTACGACCAAGGACGGCGCGGTCTATGCCATCTGCCTGAAATGGCCGCACCCGGAACTGGTCATAGAAGCGCCGGCGGGATTCTCCGCGAAGACGGCGACAATGCTCGGCCATGACAAACCCCTGGCGATGGCCGCGAGCGGCAACACGGTGCGCGTCGTCCCCCCCGCGCTCCACATTGACGCCATGCCCTGCCGACACGCCTATGTATTCAAACTGACGCAGTGAACTCGGCTTTCGTGCTCATTGATTGCATCGTATCGCGCGGCGGCGCGCGGCGCAAAGCAGCGTGATAAACATCATCGCAGCGATGGTTCCGTCGCCTGCGCCCGACGACGCACCGCCGACGCCGCAACTGAACGCGCCCGTTTGAATGCCGTTGCCTTTCAGCGCGAGGGTGATTGCCCCGGAAGGGTCGCCGGTGATGGTCAGCGTGGAATTCTCCAGGGCCTTGCGCGTTGGACTGAATCGCACTATCAGCGGTGTTGACGCGCCGGGATTCAGCGAGAAATTTTTCACTTTCGCGCCGTCACTGAAGGCAAACGGCCCCGCGCCGACAGTCGCCGTCACAGATACCGCAGTGCCGCCGGTGTTCTGCACCGTCACCGTTCGGTCCGCCGCGCCCCCTACGACTACATCGGGAAAAACCAGGCCGGTGCCTGGGCTTGGCGTCACTGCCAGGGCGGGCGGCGGCAGTTCAGTGACGCTGAATGACTTGGAAGCGGTCATGGTCTCCCCCGTCTCCACCGCTTCCGCTTCGGCGACCAGGTTGTAAGTTCCCGCGCCGCGCTGAATGCTCACCGGGAATCCACCTGCCCGGTCGAGGGACTCTCCCACCTTCTGGGTGTTGACGTAGTAGGTCATGAGTACGTCCGACTCCCGGCAATCCACACTATGGTCAAATATCACCGAGGCACGCAGCGCGATGGTCGCCTGTTGCCCCGAGGGCACGGTGATGTTTCCAGTCGGCTGCGTGATGGCGACCGATTGCAATGCACACCACGGCAAATCTATCACCATGGCGTTGGTATAGCCCAAGTCCACCAATGCGCCGACATCCAAAGGAGCATAACTTCGTTTCGCCACGCCATACGCAAACAAATGCTCCATGACCGCCCCGCCGACGATATTGCCCGTGTTCCAATGTTGGAGGCTGCTGCCCTCCAGGAATGGATTGGGCGCATACAAGGGGGGCACAATCCCCTGTCCGTAGTAAGTGAACGCTGTATCGCCATTGAAACCCAAGTCATTGCTAACCAAATCATTCGCTGTGCCGGCGAAAACGGGCGGCACGCCTTCGAAGAGGTAACGCGCTTCACTGCGTCGCACCATGAACTGGTCAAATCTGGTATACGAGCCGGGAACGGTCATGCTGGCACCGGTGTTGGTGGACAGCGTGGTGAATCCCAAGCCATGGGTCATCTCGTGGAGCATTACCGAAAAGAAATCCACCGACATTGACGGCGGATTGCCCGTCCCCAGATGCCAGCTGTAATAAAAGTTCACCGTCAACTCGATTTCCGCAACGCCGGCGTATGGTTTTGCGCCCGTGTTCAGCCGAATGAAACTGCTTGCATCGTGATAGCCGGGAAGCAACGGATACACCGATCCCGCGAACGCCAGCGGGCCGCTTGGAATGTTTTCCGACTCGTTCACTTTCATGTCGAGTTCGCCGCTCATGTTGATCGTCTCGGCGACATATTCCAACACATCCTTCAGACGCTCGCGTCTTGCCTCGCCGAGCGTCGCATCTCTGAAGCCCGACTCCTCAGGGTCCATGAAGTCCAGATTGAACGTGATGCCGTGCGCGGTGAATATCTCATCTGGCGTCGTCTTGATCCACTTCGCGGGGTCCGTCGTGTCAATGAGTTCAACGCCGTAATGCGGCATGACCAAGGCCACCCATTCCGCCTGGGCGGGCAACGCGGCGCCGTAAGAAAGCGCGAATAACAACGCAGCCAATAATCTGTTCATTGCTCTGATCCTTTTGTTTTCATCGCGCTTAGGACTTTGAGGCGATTGCCACGATTCTTTATTTCACAAAAATATCGTCCAAGCCGACTTCGCGGACGGGACCGATATTGTTCAGCGCGTCCAGGTCCATCCGCGCCTTTTCGCCGACCAGTGAAATGAGTTTCGGCCTGCCGGCGATGTGTCCCTCGAAGAAACCGACGAGCGTGGCGAGGTCGCTGTTCCTGACCGCCGCGTAGCGCTGCACGCGGGGATCAATGGGCGCTTCGAGGCGTTTCCATGCCTGCACGGCGTCCAGAATGCCCCGAAAGCCGATCTTGCCGGTGCGGTATTGGTTGATGATCGCCTCGCGCGCGGCGGCGAAGCGCTCCTGTGATAGGGGCATCCGGTCCAATAGCGCGATGAACGCATCGGCGGCTTCGAGGGTTTTGTCGGTCTGGGTCTGGATGACGCCGATCATCAGGTTTTCGTCGCCAGCGCGATAGCCGGTGAGATAGCGCGCGCCCGCGACGTAAGCGAGGCCGCGCGCTTCGCGCAGTTCCTGGAAGACGACGGCGGCCATGCCCACGCCGAAGTAGTCGTTGAACAACTCGATGGCGGGGACAAGCGCTTCGTCATATTCGACGCCGCCGAATTCGATGCGGATGTGGGACTGAGCCATTTCTTTGGCGAACAGATAGACCTCCGTCTGGTCCGGTCGCCGCGCTTTCAGGTAGCGGTAAGGCGGCGGGTCTGCGAGGGGGGCGTCAACGGGGTTGTATTGCCGCAACAGTGCAAGCACGCGGTCCATGGGCAGCGATCCTGTATAACTGACAGTGTGTTTGTAGTCCAGCAGGCGGCGCGTCAGGCCGTGCAGTTGGTCCACCGTCAGTTCCATGATGGCGGCGTCGGGCAGCATGCGCAGGAAATAGGAATCCTCTCCATAACGGTTGAACTGGATGAGCGCGCTGGAGATGCTCTCCGCCTGTTTCTTGGCGTCCGCGCGCTGCACCAGTATGATGCGCTTCAGTTCCTCCAGCGTTTCCGGCGGCGCGGCGGGCGTGCGGAGCACTTCCATCAACAGCGCCAGCGACGCCTCGAAGTTTTCGTCCAGTCCCGACAGCGTGATGGTGGTCTGGTTGTTCCCCGCCCCGATGCCGAAATTCGTGCCGAGTTTATACCATTCCTTTTGCAGGTCTTCCGCCGAAAAGCGTTCGGTGCCGGATTTTTCCAGCAACTGCACGGCGGGCGCGATCATGTTGTCCTGATGGCTTCCGAATTCCACGGCGATACTGAAGGTGAAAATATCATTGATTGGATTCGGCGCGTGATAGACGGTGACGCCGTTTTCGTCCCCGATCATCTGGAAATCCTTTTCAGGGTCCACGAAGACCGGTTCGATGGGTTCCACGGGCTTGGCGAGCACTTCGGCGGCGAATGCGGACTGGCGCGTGGGGTCTATCTCGACAGGCGTGATCGGCGGTTTCTCGACGACCATGGGGCTGTGCGGGGCGTCGCGCCGGAACCCGGCAACATAGTCGCCTTGGAAGTGCTTGCGGGCGACACGGACCACATCCTTCTTGGTAATGCGTTCCATCCGCGCGATGTATTCCAGCGCATCGTCCCAACTCTGGTATCCCAGCCAGGCGCGGCACATCATGGATACGCGCGAAACGTTGGATTCCAGCGCCGCCTTTTCGTTTTTCTTGAAGTCGTTGATGATTGCGGGGATGAGCCAATCCTCGATTTCGCCGCGCTTGATGATTTCCAGTTGTTCCAGGAGCAACTGCTCCACTTCCTCGAGGGTCTGCCCGTCTTTGGGAATGCCGTAGAGATACTGTACGCCATGGTCGTTCAACTGCATCTGAGTGGCGCCGGCATGCCGCACCCGCTGCCGCTGGTTCAGATTCAGGTTGATGAGGCCCGCCGTGGCGTTGTCGAGGATCATGTCCAGCATTTGCATGGCTTCGGCGTCCTTGTGTGAACGCTTGACCGTGCGGAAGGCGAGCAAGACGAATTCCTCGGCCTCGAAAGAAATCTCCACAAATTCCCGGCCCTTGGGCTTGGGGTCTTTCCATTTCTTTTGCCTGGGCGGCGAACACCGGGGCAGCGCGTTGAAATGTTCTGCGATGACTGCAATGGCGTCGTCAGGGCAAATGTCGCCGGAGATGAATATGGCCATGTTTTCCGGGACATACCACTGCTCGAAAAACCGCGTGATGTTCCTGATTGACGGGTTCTTCAAATGTTCCGGGGCTCCCAGGACAGTTTGCTGGCCATAGGGATGCTTCTTAAACATCAACTGATTCACCGCCTCATAAAGGATGCGGCCCTTGTTGTCCATGGACCGGTTTTTCTCTTCATAGACAATTTCCAGTTCGGTCGGAAACAGACGAAAGATCGGCGCTGCGAAGCGGTCCGCTTCGATCAGCGCCCACTGCCGCAGCCGATTCGCGGGCAGGTCCACCTTGTACACTGTTTCCTCATAAAAGGTATGTGCGTTCAGCCCGCCGCCGCCCATGGCGGAGTAAAGGCGGTCCAGTTCATTGGGCACGGCATACCGCGCGGCCTCCTGCGCCACGCGGTCAATCTCGGCGTAAATCTCCCGGCGTTTCGCCGGGTCTGTCTCCCGGAAATGTATTTCATACAGTTCCTCGATGCGGTCCAGCAGCGGCTTTTCCTTTTCGTAATCCAGCGTGCCCAGCCGTTCGCTGCCCTTGAACATCAGGTGCTCGAAATAATGCGCAAGGCCGGTGGTTTCCGGCGGGTCGTTCTTGCTGCCCGCGCGCACGGCGAGTTCCGCGTAGAATCGCGGCGCTTCTCGGTTCTCGGTGATGTGCACCTCCAGGCCGTTGTCCAGCCGGTAGATGAACGCCTGCATGGGTTCATGGGGCTTGGGGGCGCGCACCAGGCGATAGCCCGCGTCGCCGGCGGCGGCCGCCGCGCAGACCGCTGCCAAGACTGCGAGAAGAAATAATTTGCCGACTCCGGAAGGTTTTGCGAATGTCATGTTGTTCTCCATGCTGAATAGTTCAAAAACCGCGAAGGCTTTGTGAGCCGCAACCCGGGAATGATATACTTATTTTGCCTGAGATAGTCACCATAACATGTCCGCCCACGCGGCAGGAAACGCGCTACGGCCTCCGGACGCTCAAGGGATTATCCCGCAATTGTCCAAAATAGATTCCGAAAGACGATGCGGAAATACGCAGAAGTGCTGGAATAGCGCGTTTAATGAGTGGTTTGTGACGCGTCTATTGTAGATGTAGACCAGAACCTGAGGAGAAGGAAATCAGGCTGGGAAAATAAAAATGGAGATTCCGCTTGCATGACAGGTAAATTTATTCCATCACTAGAGCCAGTAGAATAAGATGTATTCTGAATCCCGTTTGGTGCGCGCTGAAAGCGCGCGGACAAGACAGCCTGGGGCAACGCCCCAGGAAAAGAGAACCGGCAAGACAGGAGCGCTGAAAGCGCGAAACAAAAGGCGGATTTTGGGGATGGATTGGCGAGCAGGGCGCATGATTTTATTTGAAGGCTTGTTTCGCCCTTTCAGGGCTTTTATTTGCGCTATGCAACGAACCCAGGGCGTTGCCCTGGGCTGACATGTTGCGGCCTTTCAGGCCGGATGCATGTCATGAAAATCCAGAAGAAAGCGCTTGGTTTGTTTTGGACAGCACTGGGATTATCCCGCAATTCATGAATAAGAAAGCGCATATCAAGACCTTCGGCTGTCAGATGAACGAGCATGACAGTTTCCGAATGATGGAAATTCTCCGCCAGGAAGGCTACGAATTCACGGACCATCCGGAAGATGCCTCGCTAATTCTGCTGAACACCTGTTCGGTGCGGCACAATCCCGAAAATAAGGTCTATAGTTATCTCGGCGCGGCCCGTGCCTGGAAACGCGCCCATCCCGACCTGATCATCGGCGTGGCGGGCTGTGTCGCCCAGCAGGAAGGCGAGCGCCTGCTGGCGCGGGAAAAGACCTTGGACATGGTCTTCGGTCCGGACAATTATTTCCGATTGCCGGAGATGCTTGCGGCGGTGCGCCGGGGCGAGCGTGTTTGTGAAACAAAGTGGCTGCCGCGCACGCGCCGCATCCAGAATTTCATCCCCGAAGAATGGGTGGAGCGCGGCCATGTGGAGGGGGTGAAGGCGTATGTGGCGATTACGAAGGGCTGCAACAACCTGTGTACCTTCTGCATCGTGCCCTATACGCGCGGGCGCGAGGTGTCCCGCGAGCCGGAGAATATCCTGCGGGAGGCGCGCAGTCTGGTAGAAGCGGGCGCAAAAGAACTCTGGCTGCTCGGTCAGAACGTCAATTCCTACCGCGCGGGCGACGGCAACCGCTTTCCGGAACTGCTCGATGCCGTGTCGCAAATCGAGGGGCTGCTGCGGATTCGCTTCACTTCGCCGCATCCCAAGGACTGGAACAACCGCCTCTCCGAACTCATGGCGGAACGCCGAAACATCTGCAAGCATCTCCATCTGCCGTTTCAGGCGGGAGCAGACCGCATCCTGAAACTGATGCGCCGCAACCACACGCTTGATGAGTACCTGGAAAAAATCCAGTACCTGCGCCATGTCATCCCCCATGTCGAGGTTTCCACCGACCTCATCGTCGGCTTTACAACTGAGACCGAGGCGGAATTCGAGCAGACTCTCCGGGCGTTGGAAATCGTCCGCTTCAGCCAGGTTTTCCCCTTCAAGTATTCGCCGCGTCCCGGCACGCCAGCGGCGGAAATGCCCGATGATGTGCCGCGCGAAGTGAAGGAGGCACGCCTCGCGCGCGTCATCGCTCTGCAGGACCGCATCAACGAGGAAAACCAGCGCGCCCTGTGCGGCAGCATCCAGGAGGTGTTGATTGACGGCGCGCATCCGCGCGACCGCGCCCTGATGAACGGGCGCACGGACGGCTACCGCGCCATCAGCGTGCGCGGCGGGCAACTGGAGGTCGGTGACCTTGTCCATGTGCGGGTTACCGGGTCTCACGGGCACTGGCTGGAAGGAACCTTGCTGCCGGAGCAGGCGGAGGAAACGGCATGCGCGCCGCAATCCACACCCTCGGATGCCGCCTGAACCAGGCGGAGTCCGCCCTGATCGCCGACCAGTTGATCGCCGCGGGCCATGACATCGTGCCCTTTGACGCCCCCGCCGATCTCGGCATCGTGCACACCTGCACGGTCACCCGCGAAGCCGACGCCAAATCGCGCAAGGCGCTGCGGCAATTCATCCGCCGCAATCCGCACGCCTTCACCGTGGTCATCGGTTGCTACGCGCAACTGTCCGCCGCCGGGATCGCCGACATTCCGGGCGTGGACCTCATCATCGGCAACAGCGAGAAAATGAAGGTGCTGGACTATGTCGCCGCCGCCAAGCGGGAACGGCCTTTGGTCATCCGCGAAAAAATTGCGCGCGATGCGTTTACGGTGGACTTCGCTGATGCGGACGCCGCACCCGTCCAGCGCCGCGTCAACCTCAAGATTCAGGACGGCTGCGATGCGATGTGTTCGTTTTGCATTGTGCCGTTCGCGCGCGGGCGCTCGCGCTCCCGCGATTTGGAGAACCTGCTCGCGGAGGCGCGCGCGCTGGTCCGGCGCGGCGCCAAGGAACTCGTCCTCACCGGCGTCAACACGGCCTCCTATGCCTGCAACGGCATGACGCTTTACGATGTCGTCGCGCGCCTCGGCGAAATCCCCGGACTGCGCCGCATCCGCATCAGTTCCATCGAACCCGCCGCCGCGCCGGAAGGCTTGCTGCAATTCATGCGCGATCCGGCGCACCCCCTCATGCCCTTCCTGCACGTGCCGCTCCAGTCCGGGTCGGACCGCATCCTCCAGGCCATGCGCCGGCCCTATGGCCGCGAAATGTTCCTCGATCTGCTCCGCCGCGCAGCGGATGCCGTCCCCGGCATCGGCATCGGGTGCGACATCATGGTCGGATTCCCCGGCGAAACTGACGAGGATTTCGAGGCATCCTGTCAAACCTTCCTCGAAAGTCCGGCATTCTACGCCCACATCTTCAAATACTCCGAGCGCGACGGCACCGCCGCCGCGCGCATCCCGTGTAAGGTGGCCCCCAAGACCGCCGCCGCGCGCAGCGCCCGGCTGCACC
>CAZLII010000128.1:0-9348 GCA_964559065.1 uncultured Nitrospirales bacterium
CCGGTGAATTCATGGCCGAGGATGCCCCGGAAATTCATATACCCGTGGGTCAGTTCGATATCCGTGCGGCAGATACCGGCGGAAAGCACCTTGATGAGCGCCTCGCCGGGGGCCGGACGCGGCATGGGCATGTCACAAACCCGTGTTTCCCCATCAAAAACCAATGCCCGCATGGGTTCTCCTCCAGGCAACACCCAAGACAGCCCTGCCGCCCCGCTTGTGGCGGCCTCGCCTGGGTCAGTACCGGTTTTGCGCAGGGACTGATTCTATCGGGTTGATTCGCGGATTTCCAACGAATGCGCGAAGGTGAACTGTTCGCCGGGCGGCAGGATCAGCGGCTTCGCCCACAGTTCCACATCCAGCGCGCCGAGGTCTTCGGGATAAGCGTAGAGCCAGGCAAAATCAAGCAGTTCATCGTCGAAGCGCTGGGTCACCTCCAATCCCTTTGAACCAGTAAAGGTCCATGACGACTTCGGCGCATTCTGGTCCAGGAAATGTTCGCCCTCGCGCAAATTTGCGATGATCGGCGGCGTTTCCCGCGACTGGTTCTCGCCCGCACGGTTGACGAGCGCAACCCGCGTGGCGCGCAAATCGCTTCGGTCGAGTTCGAGATGACTTCGCACGATGACTTCGCACGGTTTATTGCCTTTGTTCTCGGCGACGGCGGCGATGTGCAGGACCGGCTGGTCCGGGTCCAGCGTGAGGATGCGCTGCAGGGTTACGCCGGCGGTATTGGTTTCAACGACCACGCGCCGGTCTTCGCGTTCAGCCACCGTGTATTGCTCCGTATGCCCCGCACCGAGGCCGCCGTAGTAACTGCCCATCTTCGTTTCTTCCCCGCCGCAGAAGGGGAAGAAGAGGTTGCGGGTGGTGTTGTGGGCGGTGACGCATGCGCCGCTCTGCTTGTGGATAATGCGCAGCGCGCGCCCGCCGAGGAATGGCACGACATCCACCGACAACGCCGGATTCTGAAGCGTGACGATCTCCTGCGGCGTGTTGAAGGCCAGGGCCAGCAGCATGACCTGGTTCGGGTCGCCCATCATCTCGCGGATCGCAGCGAAGCCGTGCCGCTGCATGCGCGCCAGGAATTCCTGCGCCTCGCCCAGCGTGGCGAGCGGGCCGATAAAGCGCAGCAGGCGGCCCTCGATCTCGTAGCCGTTGCGCGGGAAGAGCCGCGCATAGACCAGCGGCATCCGCGCCACGCGCACGCGCTCCAGCAGATCCGCGTCGTCGCGCACGGCGGCCTCCGCCTGGTCGAAAAGCGCCTCGGATTGCGCGATGATCGCGTCGGGGAGATAGCCCTGCGCCGGGTTGGTGTAGAGGTGCATGTGGATGTTTTCCTGCTCCACCTTGTCATGCAGCAGCGTGACGTATTCGTAAATAGGCTCCCATGCGGCGCCGTAGTACCCCTCCAGAAAATCGCGGATAATCGCGTCGGGGTCGGCGTCCGGGTTCCACAACAACTGCATGCCGTAATACGGGCGGAGCAGGCTGAACTCGCCGCCGCCCCCACCGTGCCCCATGCCCTGCAGATAGATGCCCTCCGCGCCAATGTCACGGTAGAACCGCATATCGGCGGCCATCGCGCGGAAATTGGGGAAGGGATTGTAGTAATGCGCAAAGTCCACGATGTAGTGCCACATGTAGAGGTGCGAACAGATTTTCGACCACGCCTCCGCGCGCCGCTTGAAGTCTGCGTTCAGCGGGCAGGTGGCGATGGGATGGCTGTCGCAGGATGGGAACATGTGGCAGAGCCACACCGCCACGTTGGGGTGCATGGTCATGCCCTTCGGCGGTTCCTCGGTGTACATATAGGCGAGGGTGCTGATGCGCTTGTCTGGATAGACCTTCGCGGTCCGCTCCGCCAGTTGGTTGACGAACCAGAACTGCGTGCCGCCCGTTGTGCCGTAGCGTTCGTTGATTTCATTGCACTTGGCGCATTGGCAGTAGTTGTAGTAGTCCATCTGCGAGAAATCATGCTGGCGCACGTGGGGCGCGTCGGCCATGCGCTTGAGCATGCGCTCGGTGGCAATTTCCAGCACTTCGGGGTTGCTCAGGCACAGTTGCGTCTCCTCCCGGCGGCGGACGCCGCCGATTTCGGAGAAGTATTCGGGGTGTTCGTCGAAAAATTCGCCGGGGCTGATGAACCGGAAATACGTGTGACAGCGGCCGTCGTGGGCATGCTGGATGCCCTGGGGATGGTCCGCCCCGCCGCCGCCGGCGTTCTCGCGCATGCGCGCGCGGAAATCGGCGTCGCCGCCCGGCCAGGCATAACTGGTGTGGCGGAAGGGGAATGCCGGGCGCACCAGCGCGTCGAGATGCGGCAGCGCCAGGTCTTCGTGCAGCGGGAGCATGGTGACGCCGGGCGCATGCCAGCGTACGCCCAGCACCCGCTGGCAAAAATCATAGACGCCGTATAGGGTTCCGGCCTCCGGCGTGCCCGCAATCACCAGATGCGGCGGCACGGTGCGCAACACATAACCCTGTTCGCCCAACTCGGCGGGGGAAGGATTCACGCCGAGCGCGCGCGCCACCTCGCCCAAGCCCAATACGATCATCGGTCGCGCATCGTCCGGGCGTTCGGTGGAAATATGCAGGGGAATTCCGGTGCATCTCTCGAAATGCTGTTGTAATTCCCTGGCGGCATGCTGCTCGGAGGGGCTGGCGTTCTCGCGCATCACGATGACATAGTCGCTTGTCGCGTTCTCCACCAGCCGTTCTTCTCCGGCGGCGGCAAAGGTGAGGAAAAACGCGGCCGACGCCAATGCGGCAACAGTCAAAAAGGACTTGGTTTCCATGGATGCGCCTCCCGTGGTTTGTTCTATGAACATCAGGCTCCCGCACCTATCATACGGTCAGGGATCTTCCCAGGCAAATGCCACCCTACGGAATATCCCTGTGGGAGAACTCTGTGGGTGCTTCTGTGGATAACATCTTCCCGCGAAGACTCTTTGGACTGCGGTGGCTTGCCACCGCTTTCAGCCGGGCGGCTTGCCACCCGGGCAGCAAACAAGCCCTCCCCCCGGATAGCGCACGTAGTGAAACTCGATGGAAATTTCCGCCATGCGCAGCCCATGCAGGGGGCTTTTTCGTCGCGTCCGTGAATGATTGCTGCGGCTTATGCGGCGCGATTCCTTCTTCGCGCAATGCTACGGCGGACACGCAGGAAACCGGCTACAAAAGAGGACCAAACCTGTCCGACCTGTCCGACTTGTCCGACACCGTACCGCGTGCATAGCCCACAGGCTAAAGCCTGCATTCCAAAACCGTAGCGCAGGCGTCCCGCCTGCGAGACCAACCATAACGCTCATCGCAGGTTCCAGCCGGACAGACGGACGGTCGGCGCGCCTGCGGGCAGCGCGTCGTTGGGAATGATCGCCGTGACGGAGCGGGATTCGCCGGGCAACAGGCTGAAGCAGTTCTCGCTCCAGTAGGCCGGGGCGATTTCCGGGCCGCCTCCGTCCGGCACGGCGGCGAGTTGCAGCATAAAGGCCAGGTGCGCGCCGGTGTTCTTCAACGTTACCCCGATACGGTACTCCGTTTCGCCGGGTTCGACCGCGTAGTCCAGGTCCACGGCGGCGGGTGGCAGCGCGCTCAAGGCGGTGAAATCCGCGCGGGATTTCGGCTTGACATAGAACAGGCCCTTAAGACTGTGGCCGCTGATGCCGGGAATGTCGCGGGAGGTGGAAAGCCAGTAGAAATTGTCGGACAGGGGCGCGCCGTCGGCGTCTGCCAGGGTGAGTTTCAGAAAATAGGTCTTGCTCAGGCCGTCTATTTTGGGAATCGCAAAAGCCTTGGCCACGCCGTCGGCGTCCACATCCACCGTGGCCCGTTGTTCATGGCGGATGTTGAGCGAAAAATCATAGACCGTCGCAGACACCTGCAGGCCGGTCATCGGCTGGTAACGGCCATTGACCACATACACGCACTCGTCGTCGTAGGCGTATTGCGCATGGACCGGCGTGCACGCCTTCTTCGCGCCGTGGTAGGCGGCGGTCGCGCGCAGGTGCCAGTCCACGTATTGCCAGGTGATGGCGGCGGGCCATGCGACGTTGTATTTCCAGGTGGTGAGGCCGGAAGCGTAGTATTTGTTGCGCCCGTAGGCCTCGTACATGCCGCGCGCGCTGTTGTAGTTCATGGCGTAGGCCTTCCGGCAGAAGTCCTCAAGGTCCGCCGGCGCGCCGTATCCAGCCTCCATTTCCTTGCGGAAGGCGTCGAAGTAGTCGGCGCCCTGGATGACCGAATGGAAAGACCAGGCTTCCGTGCCCAGCGCGGGCCATAGTTGGTCTTCGGGCATCATCTGGCGGATGGAATCCAGCGCGGCCACGATGCCGCCGATGCCGCCGGACTGCGCGAAGCCCCACGCGCCGTCGTGCTTGCGCAGGTAATAGTGCGACGGCCCGGCATAGGTCCACAATTCGCGCGTGCCGGTCCGCGTGCCGCCGGTGTCCTTGCGGGTGCCGACGTAGAATGTGCCGGAATGCGGCTGGTAGGTGCGCCGCACGCGGTGCTTTTCGATGAGGTCGCGGTAGGCCTTGTCGAGCGTGTCGGTGGGGAAGGTCTCGTCGTGGCCGAGGAAATGGGCGAGGCTGGGATGGTTGCGGATGCGGAGCATCATGTCCTCGATGCAGGCGACGGCAAGCGTCTCGTCGGGGATGCTCCGCCCGAAAATCTGCTGCGTCACCATGACCCCATATTCGTCGCAGAGACTGTAGAAATCCTCCGTTTCGCGGATGGAGAAGCCCTCCGAGCGCAGCATGTTCAAGTGCGCCTCGCGGGCGTAGCGGACCATCGCCTCGTAACGCGGACGGCAAAGACGCAGCAGCATGTCGTTGGTCATCCACGCGCCGCCCCGGATGAGGATGCGCTTGCCGTTGACCACGTACACCCGCCAGTCCTCGTCGTTCATGTAGGTGGTGATGTCGCGGATGCCGAAGCGCGTGTGGGCTGTGTCGGAAACCGCGCCCTCCACAGCGACGGACAAATCGAGGTCATACAACGCCTGCGGGCCGTGGGGGTGCGGCCACCACACGCGCGGATTCTGGAACACCAGTTGCGGATATTCCTCGGGGGTGAAAGAGATTTCTCTGGTTTCTCCGGGAACAAGGCGGACTTCCTGAGAGAACGCCACATCGCCGATCTTCCCCGAAAGCGTGCCCGTCACGGCGTCGGCGGTGTTGTTGCGCAGGAACGCCGAGACCGTGAGCCGCGCCGCGTCCAGGGTGGGCACATTGAGTTCCGTGGCGACATAGGGATGCCGGATGGCGATTGGTCCCGTGGTGCGCAGATAGACATCGCGCCAGATGCCCATGTTGCCGTCGGGCGGCTGCGGATTGTGGTCGTCCCAGCCGGTAGTCGCCTCGATTTGCTTGGTGTGGTAATTCTTTTCGGGCAGCAGCCCCGGCGGGATGATTTCCACGGCCAGGGCGTTCCGCCCGCCGTAACTGAGCAGTTCAGTCACGGGGAACTCGAAACGCCGGAACATGCCCTGCACTGACTCGCTGTCGGCGACCTTCGCGCCGTTCAACCAGATGTTCGCCTTGTAGTTGATGCCGTCGAGATGCAGCGTGATGTGGCGGCCCTTCCATGCGGCGGGCGCGTCGAATTCCGTGCGGTACCACCACGGGTCGCGGAAAGGACTGTCCTTTTTCATCACCAGCCATGCGCCGTCCTGATAGCCCGGGATGGCCTTCAGGTTCAGGCCGTAATAGGGGTCGGAATAGACGCCGTCATCCACCAGCGCCGCCAACACCGTTGTCGGCACACGCGCCGGATGCCAACCCTCCATGGCGCAACTGACGGCGGCAATCGCTTCGCCAGGCACGGCGACTTTCGCCGCGCTTTGGATGTGCCAGCCGTCCCTCAGCAGCAACTGTTCCGGCTGGGCTGCAACCGACACGGACAAGACACAGACAATCACGAACAACACGGCAATCATGGTAGGTGCATGCATTTTGATGGTCTCCCGGACAAGCGGCTTGAATTGTCTCCTTCATTTCCCAAGCAATGGACAACCTGCGAAGCGACGCAATGAAGGTCGCATTAACCCAGTTCGGCATGTCGGGGCGAAGCATTCCTTACCCTGGCTTTGACCCATGCAATGGCGCTCTGAGTTTCAGCAAATATCGCAACAAGCACAAAGAACGGACCAACTCTCAGCAGGCCAGTGTCAGTCTGTGATCGTCCGTGTCTGCCCGCGTATATCCGTGGCCGTCTTTGTTTGTCTGTGTCCGTCCTTCCCGTAAACAATACTTCAGAGGGGTTACGGCGTTCCACACAGCGTTTCAGCCGCTCTGTGGGCTTGAAGGCGTTTGCCCCCCGCCACATGAATCATGTAAGTTCATTCGCGCACGAGTCTTGGCATAAACGGCGCAGCGTCGTAGACGGGCCGTGAAGCATCCCTGCCAGGGGTGAGGATTGTGTGTGATGCGAATGCTGATCATAAACGGAGATGACATGGGCCGGACCCCGAATATTACGCGGGGGATTGTGAAGGCGTATGAGGAGGGTATTCTTACCAGCGCATCCCTGGTGGCGAATGGCACTGACTTCGATTTTGCAGTCGCCATGGCAAAGCAGCGCACAGGGCTGGGCGTTGGGATACACCTTGTATTGAACGAATACCGGCCCGTCGCCGAACCCCACCTGATTCCAAGTCTCCTGAATGCCAAGGGCGAGTTTTGGCCAAGACCGATCATGCTCGCAAGACTTCAGTTCAGTCGAGCGCACTGCCGGGAAGCGGCCATCGAGTGGGAGGCCCAAATCGCCAAGATCGTTGATGCCGGCATTTCTCCCACGCATCTGGACGGCCATGGACATTGTCATGCCACCCCCCGATTGGCGAAAATCGTTCTCGAATTGGCAAAGAGATTCCACATCGCCGCAGTTCGGCTTCCTGCAGAACCGCTGTCGTACCGAGGATTCGGCGGGAGATTTTCGATGCGCCGCTATATTGAAAAAACCATACTGGCTACAGCATCCCAGTGGGCGCGCGCCCGATGGCGGACACAACTGGCCTATCCCGATGCATTTTACGGATTCATGGACGGAGGTCGTCTTACAGCCGGGGCCGTTGCGCAGATTGCCGGCGCCTTGAAGCCCGGGGTTGCAGAATTGATGACGCATCCGGGGATTGACAATGACGACAGGCCCTATGGCTGCAACTACGATTGGAAAGGCGATCTCGACGCGCTGCTCGCCTACTCGAAGGAAACATTTGAAGATGCGTACGATGTCAAACTGAGATCATACCGGGATGCGTGGAGTTACACGTGAAGATTGACGTAGTTCTTTTTGACCGCTCTTTGGCCCCAGGTATCGCAGCGCTCGCGCAGCGCGCGTTTGCTGACGTCTCTGGGGACGCCCAGCCGGTCTTAAGCGCCCAACTGGCGGCAAATTTCCTGGGACCATCAAATGCCGCAGGGGTATCTAACGTTGCCCTCGCTTGCGAGGGGAATGACATAGTGGGGTCACTTGCTGCTGTGCCGGCCCGTTTCCTGAGAGGAGACGGGCAAGTAGTGATCGGTTACCAGATAGGATTTTTCTTTGTCGATCGCCAAGCGCAGGGGAAGGGCATCGGGACATCTCTTCTTGCCGAATTGACAGCGGCGTTCCGCGACAGAGACGATGCTTTTCTCTATACCTTCCCCAATGCGCGTTCAATAGGACGCTTTGACAAGTTGGGCTACGAGCGCATCTTTTCGATACCCACATACCTCTATTTTCCAACGCCATTTGACATCTCTTGGCGAATACGCCCCGGAAATATGCCCAAAAAGCATGGTATTCACGCATACGAAGCAGTGTTTGTCGAAGCGGCGGGCGCAAGACGCCATGCGCGTGAATTATTTGCAACAGCGCCGCTGCAAGTGGGGTTGATTCGCGATGCCGCCTTCTTTGAGTGGCGCTATTGCGACGCCGAGGCCGATAAGCGCTATCGGTTCGTACTATGCCGGGCGAAAGAAGAGCGTCCCACCTTCCTGTTAGTTTTGGCGCAACATAAGTTTTCGGGCATCCCATTTACGATTCTGGTGGATGTGTTATCTTTGGACCTTTCCCAGGTTTACCGCCCCGCCGTTAAGGTTGCACGCCTGATAGGAGGTAGCCCCTTTGTGTACGCAAACACCAATCTCGGATGTCTTGCGCCGACCCCCAGACACGCCTTGCCCCACGGGGTGCGCATTCCCCGCATTGTCAATCCACGCCCCGTAGAACTCATGCGTTTTCCCTCCGATACCGTCTTGCCGCGTGAAGACTTGGCAAAAAGTCCGTTTCTCACCGGCGATTGGATGGGGTTCTGAGGATTGCCCAGCCTGGCAAGCCATTCGCTTCGCGCTGCGGGCGCTAATCCGAATCATGCGGCATACAGCCCTGCTGTTCAGGATTCGGCTCGGACGCATGCCCATCGTGTATGCCGCCGGATGGGTCACTGCACTGATAGCCCGGCGATATTGGCTCTTCCGCCGGAGTTGGGACAGGGCGGTCAGGCTCTTTCGTCTCCCGTGAGCGCTTGAGCAGGCATATCATCAGCAATAACAGGGCCAGCACCAGCACAGACGCCGAAAAGTAGAGGGATTGCCAAAACAGCGTTGGGCTGAAAACAAAAGAGACGCGGTGGGTTCCTGGAGCGAGAAGCACCGCTTTGAATTGCTCATTGGCCCGCAGGATTTCCGTTGGCTCCCCATTTACGTAAGCGAACCATCCGGGATAGTCGGCATCCAGAAAGCAAAGTAAGCGGTGTTCATCCAGGGGACCTATTTGCAGGTCAACGGTGTTTGCGGTCCGGGCCAGTATTTGAATCAGTCCGTCCTCATCCAGTTTGTCGGATCGCACTTTCAGATCAGTAAACTTGAACTCCCCATCATCGTTATTCGTAACGGTTATGCGAATATTCATTTCAGGAATGTCCGGCAGCGGCACTTCGGCGTTGCGCACACGTGTTCCTGTTGCGCCGATGTTCAGGCGGATGCCATGTTCAGAACGATCAGTTCCCACCTCCTCGATCCATGTGTCCACCTGCGCTTTCGTATCGCTGATATAACCAAGTATGAGCGCGCTATGCACAGCACCCGCCGAACCTGCCGGCATATTCTCGAGTTTTTTTGGCAGGGAAAACGTAAACTCCAGTCTTCTTGTTTGCTTTCCCGTGACCGGCGCAAACAGGGAGTGTGGTTCCGTAATATTGAATTCAAGGAAATTTTCGGATATTGAGGAACGCCGGAGGGCATTGCGTTCCACCTTGCGAATGGGGACGGGCGCCTCTTTTTCAAGAAAGACGGTGATGGCAGGGGGATAATATTCGCGTTTTCCCGGCAAAGGGCCGACGACATATTGTCGCGCCAGCCAGAA